>DAOSDY010000001.1:1200000-1500000 GCA_035362835.1 Melioribacteraceae bacterium | reverse complement strand
AAGAAAATATTCTAATTCCGCAGATTTTTCTTCCAGAATTTTAACTGGCGGAGTATTTCAGAGGGTGAAGTACTTCCGGCCGATTTTTTATTCTTGATACTTTTCTCTGCTTTTAAGAGCGGAAAGAGATCTTTTTCAAATGCTTCAGAAATTTTTTTATAATCACGCAAAGTTATTTCATTTAATTTTTTTGATCTTGACAAAGCAAGAACCACAACTTTACCAACGAGCCGGTGCGCTTCTCTGAACGGAATTTTTTTTCTCACCAGATAGTCTACCAGTTCAGTAGAAAGCAGAATATCTCCGTCGAGTTCATTTACAAAACGGTTTCGTTCAAAATCAGTATGTTTTAATAAGTCCGCTGTTATTTCCAGGCATTGCTTTGTAGTTTCAACAGCTTCAATAATGTGGAATTTATCCTCCTGCATATCGCGATTGTAAGCAAGCGGAAGCGATTTCATCACTGTAAGTATACCGACGAGCGCGCCGTAAACTCTTCCTGTTTTTCCTCTTACAAGTTCTGCGATGTCTGGATTTTTTTTCTGTGGCATAAGACTGCTGCCTGTAGCAAATGAGTCGTCAAAATGAGCGAAAGAGAATTCCCGTGAGCTCCATAACACAAGCTCTTCAGACAAACGGCTCAGGTTCATCATTATAATCGAGCAGGCACTGATAGTTTCTATTATTAAATCTCTGCTGCTCACCGCGTCGAGCGAATTAAGAACAATTCCGTTCATACCCAGAACATTTGCGGTGAAAAAGCGGTCAATGGGTAAAGTCGAACCTGATAGGGCGGCTGCACCCAGCGGGGATTTATCAGAGCGTTTGAAGCAATCCTGCAGTCTTTCAACATCTCGTTCAAGCATTGAAATATATGCCAGCAGATGATGAGCAAACAGCACCGGTTGAGCACGCTGCATATGAGTATAACCCGGAATTATTGTTTCCTTATGCTCCTCTGCTTTTCTAAGCAATTGTTTTTGAAGATTTTTTGACAGGCGTATAAGAACCTTTATTTCCTTTTTAAGATAGAGCCGTTCATCGAGTGCGACCTGATCATTCCGGCTTCTTGCTGTGTGAAGTTTCTTTCCTGTTTCACCGATTCTATTTGTCAATTCCTCTTCGATAAATGAATGAATATCCTCCTTATGCCAATCGTATTTCAATTTGCCGGCTGCAATTTCTTTTTTGATTCTCTCAAGTGCGGACGTAATCTTTTTACCTTCTGCAGATGAAATGATTTTCTGCTTCACCAGCATTTTTGCATGAGCAACGCTACCGTCGATATCCTCGTTAAAGAGTTTCCCGTCTATTTCAATTGACGATGAAAAACGAAGAGCTCTTTCATCAAGATTTTTCTTGAATCGGCTGTTCCATGTCGGCATTTAAATCTCCGGTTATCTTTAAAAAGTAACGATCAAAGTGTAATACTGCGCGATTAAACTTTTAACCGCGTTTTATTTCCCGGTCATTTTACGACCAATTATATTCAGGCAACCGCACTTTTACTTTCGTCTTTAACCTTCTGTGTTACCCGGTTATATGTTTTTAAAGGCAATCCGTAGATTTTAATAAACCCTTCGGAAGCCTTATGGTCAAATTGGTCTTCTGCAGTGTAAGTTGCAAGAGCCGGATCGTACAGTGAGTACGGTGATGTTCTTCCCATTACTCTCAATGTTCCCTTATAGAGTTTTACTTTAACCAGTCCGGTAACCCGTTCCTGAGTTTTATCAACAAACGCTGAGAGGGCTTCGCGTAAAGGCGAGAACCAGAGACCGTTATAAATTAGGTTAGAGAATTCATGCGCAACTATTGATTTGTAATGCATAACCGATTTTTCGAGCGTAAGTCTTTCAAGCTCCCTGTGCGCAAAATGAAGTATTGATGCGGCCGGGGCTTCATAAATCTCTCTCGATTTAATTCCGACAAGTCTATTCTCAACAAGATCAATCCTGCCAATCCCATTCTTTGCGCCAACAGCATTCAAAAATTTTACGAGAGAAATCGATTCCATGGATTGACCGTTCACCGCAACAGGAATTCCTTCAACAAACTCGACGGCAATATCATCGCCGCTGTCATAAGCATTTTCGGGTGAAGTTGTTGACTGGAATGCATCTTCCGGCGGCGCAACCATCGGGTCTTCCAGTACACCGCATTCAATACTGGTCCCCCACAAATTTTCATCAATCGAATAGGGATTTTCTTTTGTGGCGGCTACCGGGATATCATGTTTCATTGCATACTCAATTTCCGCTTCACGGGATTTAAATTCCCATTCACGCAGGGGTGCAACAATTTTAAGATCCGGTGCTAGTGCGCCGACAGAGACTTCAAACCTAACCTGATCATTTCCTTTACCGGTGCACCCGTGCGAAACCATATTAGCACCTTCTTTTAACGCTACATCAACCAATGCTTTAGCAAGAAGCGGTCTTCCAATTGAAGTAGCCATCGGGTAAGCATCCTCGTACATAGCTCCGGCTTTAAGGGAAGGATAAACATAATCCTCCAAAAATTCTTTGCGTAAATCTTCAATGTATACTTTTGATGCGCCGGATTTTAATGCTTTCTCTTTTAATCCTGTCAGTTCCTTTGTCTGACCGAGGTCACCTGTAAATGTTATGATTTCAGCATCATAATTGCTTTTCAGCCAGTGAACCATAACGGATGTATCCAATCCGCCCGAGTATGCTACAACAATTTTGTTCTTGCTCATTTTAAGTTATTCCTAATGTTGTTTTTAATTCTTCAATTATTGGCTTAATTTTTTTTACCGATCGCGGAATTATGAGTATTGTATCATCTCCGGCAATAGTACCAAGGAGGTAATTGATCTTCTGGCTGTCAATAAAAACCGCAACTCCCTGCGCTCTTCCGGTGAATGTTCTTATTACAATCAGCTGCTCGTTGTTATCGATAGATATCACCTCTTCAGCAATCCGGTTTTTTATTGCTGTCTGAGTGCCGGAATCTCCGACACGGTAAACAGTTCCATCCGGGGTAGGAATTCTTACAATTCCAAGTTCGTTCAAATCTCTTGATAATGTTGCCTGAGTAACTCTTATCCCATTTTGTTTTAAAAGTTTTACAAGCTGCGTCTGATTATAAACTTCCTGATTAGTGATGATCGATTTAATAAGAGAATGACGTTTGTTAATATCTTCTAATTTTCTGCTCATATCTTTTCCCGTTTATTGTTTATTCGAACCTAATCACAAGGAGACTTCATTTCAAGTAAAACCATCTCTATTCGCTTACAATCTCGGTACCGACTCCTTCTTCAGTAAATATTTCGAGAAGGAGGGCATGTTCAATTCTGCCGTCAATAATATGGACTTTACTCACACCTTCGTTCAGAGCGTTGAGTGCCGATTCAACCTTTGGAATCATTCCGCCGTTTATTTTCCCGCCGCCGATATAATCCACTATTTGTTTTTCAGTTAGATGAGAAACGAGTTCATTGTTGATTTTTACACCTTCGGTATCACTCAGGTAGACAAGTTTGGCCGCATCAATAGCACCGGCAATTGATCCGGCTGCTATATCGGCATTTACATTATAAACCGAACCATTTACATCTACGCCCATCGGGGCAATAACTGGTAAATACCCGTCCTTCAGTAAATTTTTTATAAGCGCTTCATTCACATCAATCACTTCGCCGACAAGCCCCAAATCATCTTTCTCAAATTTTTTCACCTTTATCAAATCCCCATCAATACCGCTGACTCCTACTGCTCTACCGCCGTGAATATTTATTCTTCTTACTATATCTTTATTAATCGAACCGGCGAGAACCATCCGGACTACTTCTAGTGTCTCGTCATCTGTAAATCTTTGTCCATTTACAAATTTTGTCTGAATGTTGAGTTTGTTAGACAACGAAGTTATCTCTTTTCCTCCTCCGTGAATGACGACAATATTAATTCCGATCTTTCTAAGCAGCGTAACATCTTTAGCTATCATAGATTTCAACTTTTCATCTTCCATAACGGCGCCGCCGTATTTAACAACGAAAGTCTTCCCCTCAAATTGCTGAATGTAGGGAAGCGCTTCGATCAGAACATCTTCCTTTTTAAATGTTGCGGTAGTCACGATCTGTAGCTCCCGTTGATTTTAACATAGTCTTCGGAGAAATCGCACGTCCAGCAATTAGCAGATCCGCTTCCGGCATTAAGCCTGACCTTAAGCCGCACATTCTTCACTTTTAATGTCTGATTTGCAACTGCATTGGGAAGCGAGACAATATAGTTAGGCTGTAAAATCTGAGTATCGTTTATGAAGATTTCGAATTTTGCAGGATCGAATTCAATACCCGAATAACCGACGGCGGCAATAATTCTTCCCCAGTTAGCATCCTCACCGTGAATAGCGGTTTTTACAAGCGGTGATAATGCTATTGTTTTAGCTGCTTTTACAGCATCCTGTTCCGACTCTGCGCCTTCCACAATCACTTCGATCAATTTAGTTGCCCCTTCGCCGTCGCGAATTATATCTATTGCCAGTTTTTTAAGAATCTGAAACAGTTCTGATTCGAAAGCCTCATATGAATTGCTCTCACGGGTTATCGAAACACCAGAGGCACCGTTCGCAAGCATTAATACCATGTCGTTTGTGCTTGTATCTCCATCGACTACAATCCGGTTGAAGGTTTTATCTACTGAGTTTTTAAGCATAGTTTGCAAAAGATCTTTTTCGATTGCAGCATCGGTAGTAATGAAACCAAGCATTGTTGCCATGTTGGGATGAATCATTCCCGATCCTTTTGCAATTCCGCTAATTGTAACTTCTTTGCCCGCAATATCAAATGTTGAAGATTCCGCTTTATAGAATGTATCGGTTGTCATTATTGCTTCGGCAGCATCTTTATCGTCGCCATCAGCCAGAGAATTTTTAATAGCAGTAATTCCATTTAATATTTTTTCCATCGGCAGCAATTCACCGATTACACCGGTAGATGCAACAAGAACTTCATTCTTTTCTATCCCAAGAATCTCTGCGGTCTGTTCAGTCATCAGCTCGGCATCAATATATCCGCGTTCGCCCGTGCAAGCATTAGCGTTGCCGCTGTTGACTATTATCGCGCAGATATTTTCGCTTTCATTCAAATGTTTTTTACTGAGGAGTACCGGTGCTGCCTGAACTTTGTTAAGCGTAAATACCCCGGCTGCTGTCGCCGGATAATTCGAGACAATTAATGCCAGGTCCTTTCTCGATTTTTTTATTCCGCAATGAATCCCTGCGGATTTATAGCCTGATGGTAATTTTGTTTTCATGCCGATTGTGCTTTTAAGTATTTCTTCTTTGAACATTTCAGAATTCCTTCGGTTTGATCTATTCCAAACATTATATTCATATTTTGAACCGCCTGCCCGGCAGCTCCTTTAATTAAGTTATCGATTGTAGAGATGACTGTAATTATTCCATCATTTATGGAGAATCCGATATCACAATAATTTGTACCGGTTACATTCTTTATTTCCGGTATTCCTGGATGTACGATTCTTATAAAGGGCGACTCTGAATAATATTTTTCATAAATGTTTTTGCATAATATTTCATTAATAGTATTATTTACTTTGGCTTGTATTGTTGTATAGATTCCTCTTGTAATAGGAAGAAGATGAGGAACAAACGAGAAGTATGGACTGGACCCACTAAACATTGATAAATATCTTTTTATTTCCGGTATATGCTGGTGATTACCGACTTTGTAAGCTCTAACACTTTCATTTACCTCTGAGAAGATCATATTTTCCGAAAGTGATTTACCTGCACCGGATGTTCCGCTATACGATACTATACTTATAAAATCACTTGTAAGTAAGTTCTTTTTTAGCAAAGGAATAAGAGGAAGCAGAACGCTTGTTGGGTAGCAGCCGGGATTGGCAACAATTGCTGCCTTACTAATTTCCTGTTCATTCCATTCACTTAGCCCGTATACCGCAATATTTACAAGGTCTTGAGCGGAATGTTCGTTTTTGTAATACTTTTTGTAATCATTCAAGTTGGTTAATCTGAAATCGCCGCCAAGATCAATTACCTTTACACCGTTTTCATAAGCACTTTTTACATAAGGAATTGCCTGGCCCGAAGGAAGGGCAATAAAAAGCAGGTCCAGATCAGCAATTAGCTTTTCGTCGAATGTCACTATTTCATCTTCAATCAGTCCTTTTAGAGAAGGATGCATGTTATCTATTCTGCTACCCGCCGAGTTATAACCGAAGAGATGCGTAATTTCAGCTTCGGAGTGATTGAGCAGTATTTTTATCAGCTCTAATCCCGAATAACCCGCAGCACCGACTATACCTGCTTTTATCATTTGCACAATCTTAATTATTAGGGGCATAATTATACATAATTGTGCATATTTATGCAAATAATTAATTATAACGGTTTCGGCAATAAAAAAACCCGGCGGATGCCGGGTCTATCTGTCCATTAATATCAGGATCAAGATTAAAGTTCAGTTAAAAACCCCTATTGGCAGCGTCTCTTCCGTCATCAATATTTCTGTCGCGCCTTTCTTTATAGTCATTAAACATGTAGGAAATACCAATTCCGATACTTCTGCTGTTCCTCATTTCGTAATAACTTCTTGTATAATAATTTCCGCCAATCGATTCGTTATTACCCCGTTGTCCGTTGAGAATATCGTTAATCATTATATACACACGCAATTTTCTATCCAAGAACATTTTGTTGAAAAACAGGGAGAGGTTTTTCATTTCGCTTCTTACTGTTCTACGATTTTCAATTTTGGGCATGTAGTACAATGAAATGTACGCTTCAATATCGTACCAGAGTTTAAGACCAAGATTGGCATTAAGTATATATGTTTTATTCGTTAAGGACAAATCCTCTGAGAGGTACTGTCCCGATTGCTTGGCATACCTGTAATTAAACGATACATAAAATGAGCTTATAAAATCCGGAAGATGGATCGGCATCATGGGCGAGTTGTAATATGGTAATGTCAGATTAACGCCGTAAGCTTTTTCGCTGTTAAGATTAAGGAATGTTGAAACGATTGTTGAATCGTTCTCCGTTGCCATTGCAGAAGTAAAACTGCCGGTTGTATAGTTATAGAACAGACTAATGTATTGTGAAAGATTTATTGCATAAGAATTAAGGTATGTCGGTTTTAGTTTAGGATTACCGGCAAAGAACGAATTAGGTCCGGTGTATTGTCTGAACGGATTGATATAAAATATCTGGGGATATGTTACCCTTCTGAATGCATTAAACGAAAGCTGGAATAGATCGCTTATCTTGTAGCCCACATTCAGATTCGGGAAGAAGCTTAAAAAGTTTTCGGAGAATTCAATCTTCTGAGTTACCTGATTACCCTTTGTATTAAGGTTCTCTGTTCTCACTCCAAGTTTAAGATCAAAGTCGCCTATTTTATGTGCATAAGCAGCATAAACAGCATTGATTAATTCGTTATAACGGAATTCATTGCTGAGGTTAAGACTATCTCTCCAGCCAGAGAATTGATACATATAATCCTCAACGGAGTAATCATTGGATCTGGTTCTGTATGTCATGTTATATCCCGCTTCCAATCTATTCAAGCCAACGGGCAGAACATAATCGGCTTTTAGAATTAAGGTTTTTGCATTAACGTCCGTATTACTTTTCTGAAGCTGGGGAGTATTGATTCTGTTGCTGTATTTTAGATTCATATCCGCGTTTGTAGGATTGCCAAATAATGTCAGCATGGCATCAAATGTAAGTTCATTCCCTTTAGCAGCAAATTTTTTCTTGTAAAAACCGTAAAAGGATAGACTGTTATTAATGCCATCGTTATTACCGATTCTGTCGTAGCTGTATTGAAAAATATTGTTCTGATTATTAACAATAGAGTTTCCATCGTTGCTGGAACTGTATTTATAACCATTATAGGTAGTAAAAAACGTCATTGAATTATTCTCGTCAAAATCGTAATCGAAACCGAATTTGAAGTAGCCGGAATAGAAAGTGTTTTTACCGTCGCCTATTGTTTTCTGATAATACATATTAGGACTTGTATACACGTACCGTTCGGACTCATTAAAATTATCCATAGCAAAATAGCTTCCGTAAGCCTGGCCGAAGAAATTGAATTTATCCACTTTATAATTGAGGTAAGCGCCGCCGAAGCTGTTTTTATTTGTTGATGAACTTAAGCTTAACATACCGCTTGTACTGCTGAAGGTTTCCCTTTTTGTAATCAGGTTAAGAATATAGGTTCCGCCTTCGGCACTCTCCTTTGCGCCGGGTGCAAGCACAACTTCAACCTGATCAATCATTGTTGCAGGCAACTGCGAAAGCATTTCTCCCGGCATGTTATACTCATGTCCATCCATTTTTATTTTTATCGCCTGGCCGCGGACAGTAATTTTATTTGTAGAAGGCTCAACTTCCACCAGTCCGGAATTTTTAAGCGCGTCAGTCACAGAGCCGGAATTTCCGGGTAGACGGTCCATGTTAATTACCTGTCTGTCGGCATAAAATTCTACAACAGGTTTAATTGCTTTAACAACAACCTCCGGTAGATCGATAGTTGTACCCATTAATTTAATCAATCCGATGCGCGACGATTTCGAAACATCGACGGAATCAATTAATTGAGATTGATAACCGACCATTGAAAACCTTACCTTAACATTACTTTCTGTAATATCCTCGACGGTAAAATTTCCCTGATTATCCGATGCGGCTCCCGCTATCTGTTCACCGGTGGTGCGTGACAATACAAGAACTGAGACCCCAACGAGAGGTTCGTTTGACTTAAAATCGATAACTGTTCCTATCAGACTGAATTTTTGAGACTTTTGCTGTGCAAAAACAAGGCAGGGTAAAGATAAGAGCATTGCGAAGAACAAACTGCGGAATTTCAAATTTCCCCCCAATTTACATTTATGAAAATTTATTGATGATTCCTTTCTTTTCGTTATTATATTAAAATTCTAAATCCACCCGGATTATAATATGTGATTAATAATAAAGTTTCAATTAGAATTATAGTTGATTTGAGGAATTAATATCGGACTAAATCATTAAAACAGCCAGCTGGTTGAAATGAGAGAACAGAACGAGTTATCATCAAGATAAGACAATTTATATGTTCTTTAAATAATAATATTTCACATTATCAGGATCCCGATTTATCAGTTTCGTTTTTAATCACTTTATATAATTCATTCGCCCTTTCAGAGCTGATCAATAAATTTTTTCCGTTCTTCAGATGTATGTGAACGCCGACTTTTCCTTTCATAATATAACCCGTTGTTCTCCACCGGATTGAATAGCGTAAACCCCATCCTCCGAAATCAATTATTGGATTGAACTCCTTTATTTCAAACGAGTTGATATCACTTATAAGTACTTCTCTTTTTGTTACCGGATAAAAACGAATGAGGATTTTATTGTTGTCCACTTTTACTGTAAGTGTCATAACATAAAAAAGCCAGATAAGAAAGATCATTAAAGGAATAACAATGAAGGACATTACGATTAACCAAGCATCCGATAGCGGTTCCGATCCGACCGGTTGTTTTAATGCCAATTGACTGTAAAGTGAATAGATCTGAAATAAAATAAATCCGGCACAAACCGGTGTAAGTAAAAATAGATTCCATTTCTGGTTTAATCTTTCCTTTTCAAAGAAGAGTGGTTTTTCAGTTTTCATTTTATTCACTCCTTAATTCCCGCAAAGGTTTTATGATTTTTCAATTCTCTCAGAGCGTCGCTTGCTATCCACCTTGCGGTTTTCGAATCGATCAGTTTAATTTCCTCCGCCATCTGAATTGCCTGCTCATTAAGAAAAGTACTTCGTTTACCAATCTGCCTGAGTGCCCAGTTAACAGCTTTCTTAACAAAATTTCTTTCATCGGTTGAATATTCTTTAATAAGCGGAAGGTACTGAAGAAATTCCTCGTCATTCTTCTTCTTGTCATGAACAGCAAGGTATGCAATCAAAGAGAATGCTGTACGCCTCACAAACTCCTTATTGCTTTTAACCCACTTAGGAATCAGATCGTAAGCAAAGTCCGTTTTCCGGATCAGGTTTGAACAGGATCCGTCCACAATATCCCAGGAATTAAAATCTTTGACCCAGTTGTTCAATAAGGATCTGGTTGTGAGTTTAGGGTCGGCAATCATTGTTGCAACATGCCGTGCTTCGTGATACCCGCTTTCCCACAATTTAATTGCCAGCTTGTGATTCTTGCCAATCTTCTTTGCAAGCTTCCGCATTACCGGAACGTTCACACCGAATGCTTTATCAACATTAATCCCGAACTTTTTCATTCCTTCCCTGTTGTATTGACTTCCATTCTTTTTAAGTTCGGCAATAATTTCTTTAACATTCATAACGAGCGTCCCGGTAAAAAAATATTCAAAAAAAACTTTGGTTTACTTAGATTTGATCATAACATAATGTTTATGAAACTTCTTTTCAATCCTCATTTAACCAAACCTTGCAGCATTGAAAAGGCCACTCAGAAAACCAATTAAAATTCAATTCTTGCAGTAGAAAAAGCAGTGGGAATCAACGGGCGAACCGTTGAAACAATTTCAATTCACAAATTGAAAGAGCTGTTAAAAATAGAACAGATTAGAAATGAGTATTCAAATACTAACGGGCGCATAATATTCCGGATTCGGAATTCGATTAATCGCCGAAGCGGGGATTTATTGCGTTATTATAGATTGAGCCGAAAGAATAAGAAATACCTATCCCGATTTCATAAGAATACTGGGTCGCTATCTCCTTTCTTTGAAGAAGTATTTCGTCAAGCGAAGCTTGTCCGCGAGGCAGCGCAAGCTGGTTGTTTATTTTAGAATACCTTGCCCTTAGGTCGAACGAAAAACCTTTAAGAACTTTTAAGGAGAGAAAACCGTCGGTACTGAAAGAATAGAGCCCGAAATCGTGCAGGTAATTCGAACCGGTTAAACGGAATCCTGAATTTCCCCACGGTTCTATAACCTCAAATGAAAATCTTAATAAATGGCTAAAGAGATTCTCTTTCGTTTTCAAATAGATCGTCTCTAAAAAATATCTGTTGTGATTTAAATGGATTCTGTACTCGACCCGGAATTGCCTCTGGTTGGCTTCCGAATAAGGGAAGATGTTATATTCCAGCCCGGGGGCAATACTGAGGCCCAGCTTCATGTTGTTATATGTCGATTGATTAAAAGACGACCAGATACCCCAGGACCATTTCCCGTCAATCGCTTTAATGAACGTTGCCGAAGCATTATAACGTCTTGAAATACTCACAATTCTCTCTTCGTCATAATCATAATTGCTTTCATTGTAATTCGCGGATCCCCACAAGTAAATCTTCGAATCCTCTGTAATCCTGTTTATTGATATGGAACTTCCGAGGTTGTAATGTTTTGTTGTCTGCTGTCCGCTAAGAGAAGTATTTAAGCTTGTTCTGAAAACCCAGTGATCCCATTCATCAGAAATTGATTGAAGGTTTTGACCGTTCCCCGATCCGTTTGTAAAACTGATTTTCATCTGATCGGCGATGGGGGACTTAAAGATAAATTTTGCGAGCCCCGCTTTAAGCGCTGCAACCATTTTAATTCTTTTCTCGTCCTCAGTATCGATCTGATTTGCGACATATTTAACAGTATCACTTGTTCCTCTGAAATCGGAACGCCCGAGAAAGAGAAGTATATATTCTCTTCCGCCCGAGCCGGTTCTCTGATCGGTAAAGAGCACATAAATATCGGCCTCCGTCCTGTCTGTAACGTAATTCAGAACCGGAATCTGTTCTTTTATATAGCTCATATCGCATCGGCAATCAAGAAATATTTTGGGAGCGCCTTCCCTTACAAGTGATTGTGAGCTGATTAATACAGGAGAATTAATTAGAAGAACGAATAAAAGCGAGGTGAATAATATTTTACTTTTCATATGGAAGAGAAAGCATAATCCCGAAAATTTGAGTGCGTAAAATAGTCTTTAAATAATCTTCAATGCAACGGGAAGCCGGAAAGAAAGCAGCTTCCCGTTTTGAAAATAGGATTAAAAGTCCGGATGGCTAATTGGATATTATTATTGTTGAACCGCCCCCGCCGCCGCCAAATCTTGGATTTACAATATTATTATAGATCGAGCCGAATGAATATGAGATTCCGAAACCGCCCCAGTATGAATATCCGGTTTCAAGCTGCCTTCGCTGCAATAATACTTCTTCAAGAGAAGCACTGCCGCGCGGAAGCGAAATCTGATTCCTGATCTTTGTATATCCTCCGTATACACTGAAAGATAATCCCTTTACAATTTTCCAGGAAACCGTTCCGAAAATATCGAGTTCATACCTGCTAAAGTCGTGAAAGTAGTTTGCGCCGGTAAGCGTAAGACTTGTACTTCCCCAAGGTTCGATTATCGATAATGTTGCCGAGAGCTGCTGACTAATAAGCGATTCGTTCGTTTTAAAAAAGATAGTCTCTTCAAAATAGCGGTTGTATGTAGGTGATATTCTGTAATTTATTCTTAACTGTCTCTGATTCGATTCCGAATACGGAAAAACGTTATACTCAACCGTCGGGGCGAAATATGCGCTCAATGAAATATTGGAATATGTTGACCTGAATGCATACGAAGTAAAACCCCACGACCAGTGATTATCGATCGAGAAATAAACCGAGCCGTCAAAACTTTGATTGCGGGAAACACTTTTTATATTAACATCCTCTGTTCCGTCAAAAAAATTGAAATTGTTTTCAGTATATGAATTGGAGAGACGCAGATTTACTTTCAGATCCTCTGTTACCCTGTTTGCGCTGAACGAACCGTTCAGCCAGTTGTAGTTACTTCTTTCCTCTCCATTGATACTGCTGTTAACGCTTGCCTGGAAATACCAGAAATCCCAATCGTCTTCCGGTTTTTCTGACTGCTCTTTCGGCTTTGCGAAGGAAATTGTCATTTGATCGGCTACTTTTGTTTTACCAATATACCTTACAAGTCCGATCTTAAGGTTGTTAACCGTCTTTTCTCTTACTTTATCGTCTGTGTCGGTCTGATCCGTAGAAAATTTAACTGTATCATTAATTCCATTAAAACTGTTGTTGCCGATAAAGAAAAGTGAATATTGAGTACCGTTTGCCCCGGTGCTCTGAGTAACAAACAGAATATGAACATCGGCATCGTTACGGTCGTTGACATAATTTACAATTTGTATCTGTTCCTTAATGTAGTTTATGTCGCACAATCCGCAATCGATATAAACTTTTGGAGCTCCTTCTTTTATTAGACTTTGATCTGTCTGTGAAATGATATTAGATGTTATTAAAAGGAAAGCAATTAAAATTAACCGAAGTGTTCTGCTCCGCATATTTCCCCCTGTCCTGCCGGTTTTAGAATGTTATAGAAGAATTTATAAGTGTTAACGTTTTCCGATCAAAATTATTGTGTCAAAATTCATTTATTTCTTTATCACTTTCAATCAGCGAAACTAATTTATTTGATTTTTTTTAAAATTGAGATTTGCGCTGAATGATATGCATTATGCTGTATCATCCCCAGAATCATGGATTTATAAGTAAATCCGGTTCCGAGTGACGCATTCCGTTCGCTTCCAACTAATTCATTCAATCCGGAATCCGGAAAAACTCTGATTGAACCGATAAGCTTTTCCGACTCACGGAAATAGGAGTCTTTAATGTCATCCCAATTATTTTTTTTAAGTCCGGTTGCGTCCGGCCAGTCGCCCATTTCCGGTTCATCGGGTTCCTCCCCTGATAAACGGCGTTCAACTTCTACTGTCCAGGAGGTCATGTGAAGCAGAATTTCGGCAATCGAATGAATTGAATCGAGCGGTTTATTAAATGCGGCTGTGTGGGTTATTCCGTTTAGAATCATACTGACGGACGCACCATGCCACGGATCATCGAATACATTCCTGAATAATTCGTCTGCAAGTTCTTTAGAGCTCATAAGAGTAATAAATTAACTCCAGTTTTCTGTTGAAGCAATCTTTTCATCCGCTCCGAACAAAATTAAAATGTCATCCTCCTGAATTACATAAACAGGATTAGGTAATATATAATTTGATGATTCGGATTGGTCTTCGTACGGTGAGCTGTGTTTCCGGATCATAAGGATTTCGAGCCCGTACTTATTACGGAGAGCTATATCGGAAATTTTCCTGCCGACAAATTCCCCCGGGGCTTGTTTTTCAATTATCGAATAGCCTTCCAGCACCTTTGTTTGTTTGGTACTGCTTATTGTTTTCAATTCGCGGGCAAATCCTTCAACAACGTTATACTTAAAACTCTCCCGGTTATATGCAGCAATTACATCCTGCCTTCTAACTGTTCCGGTAACACTGTTTTTATCTTCGGGATGAACAACGGGAAATTCATCGGCATCCCTGCTTTCAAACAGTTTCATAATATAATCAAGGTCGTCTGTTTCCATTACAGGTGTAACATCTCTGGAGGCAATATCACGCGCTACCAGAACCTCGCGTATATGCTCATACTCGGTTATAATCGGCCGGATTTCAGCGTCGGTAATTTTGCCAACGATTATTCCTTCTTTATTAACCGTATAAAAAGTATTTCTGTCGCTCTCCATCAGAGAGCTTAATACTTTCGGAAGGGGTGTTTCTTCCGGCATAAGAGTTACATCTTTCTTCATAACCTGTTCAACCGTTATCGACCTCAACAATAGTACATCTTTTGTCTGGGATAGTTTATAACCCTGTTTCTCAAGATGCTTTTCATGAACCGATTTTTTCATACTGATTTGAACAATCATCGTGCTTGCTACTACCGCCAGCATCAGCGGAAGTATAAAAGAATAGTCCTTTGTCATTTCAAAAATTATAAGTATGGCAGAGATCGGAATTGAATTAATCCCCCCCAGAACAGCTCCCATTGATACAAGAACAAAAGCAGTTACATCAAACTGAAATCCGAAGAAATAATTCAACCCGGTTGCAAAAAGGAAGCCGAGCGAAGCTCCTATAAAAAGTGATGGAGCGAATACTCCGCCGAATCCGCCGGAGTTAAGGATTAACGGTACCAGAAATATCTTAAGCAGAAGAAGCATCCCGACCACTTTCCAAGAGAGAGAGTTCGAAAGAATATTGTTGATTCCCGAATATCCGATTCCAAAAATATCTTTATAAAAAAATCCGCATACACCCACTATTAATCCAACAAATGTCATAACTATCCATTGGGGATATTTTTTGAGGATCTTTTTTCTGAAAAGAGTATCAAGTGTATTCGAGTATCTTATAAATAGTATTGAGACTAGTCCGGCAATTATTCCGAGAGCCGCATATAAATAGAGATGGGAGTAATCGCCAACATCCGGACTGCTGAAAAGAAAAACAGATTTATTACCAAGAAATATTCTCGAGATTGCGCTCGAAGTAACTGAAGCAAGGATAAGGGCTGAAAAAGTTGCCGCCTGAAATTCATTAAGCAGAATAATCTCAAGAGCGAAAAAGATTCCTCCCATCGGAGTGTTAAATATTGCTGCTATTGCCGCACCGGAACCCGCCGCGGTGAAAACCCTTTTACGGGAATCGGAGAGTCTGAATGTGTGAGCCAGTTTGTTTGCTACACCGCCGCCGAGCTGTGCCGCCGGGGCTTCGGGTCCCACAGTATTACCTGAACCGATACTAATAACAGGTGCAAAAAAATGAAATATCGTTGTCCGGAGAGGAATCCGTGCGCCGCGCGATGCAACCGATTTAATTACTTCAGAGACGCCTCTTTTAGATGCAATATCGGGCGCGGATATAATCATCAGACTTTGAATAAGCATACCGATAGCGGGAAGTGCAATTACAGCGGCAGCGCCTAAAAAATATAATCCTCCTGCCGTCTGCTCAAAAAATACTTCATTAAAGAATTCTATTGAGTGGTGGAATAGGACTGTAGCAAATCCAACCACAGCACCGGTAATAATTGAGAGAAATGTAAAAGCAGTGTAATCCGTCCCTAAAAAAAGGTGATAAATACGGTTAGGCAAACCAGCGATTTTTGCCAGGACTCGTGATTTATTTTGATCCTTGAGAATTTCTGCCATTATAGACTAATAATATTATGTACGTTGAAAATTAAGTAAAAATGAATAAACAAAATAATTTCGGAGATACAACCATTTTATAAATAAGCCCGCCGCGTTTCAACGCGGCAGGCTTAAGGGGGAGGGGGGAAGAAATGATTTTTTTTCTTCAGTTTGAATAATTGACAAAATGAATGGGCCTCCGGTTTAAATATTTCTCTACAGTAAATTTTTATCAACCGGATCCGGCTAATAATTATTTTAACGGTGAGGAAAGGGCTACGTAGATTCCGTCGTGAACCCCTACAAGTTTTCCTTCCGAATAAAGGTAGGACTGCATTTTAATTTTGGACCTTCCTTCCACAGAAAGACACTTTTTAAAACTAATCCAGTCGGCTTCTGTAAGCGAATTATTTACAGCTTCAAATTCCTTAAGAGCCGGACGAAGAAACTTCATCTTTCCTTCTTTAATCACTATGGTTCCTTTGATCTTTTCATCTATCATGTTGTAATGAAGGAGTCCCCACCCTGCCAGGATACCAAGGATTGCCAGGCTTCCGCCGAAGACGGTTCCGTAATGATTATCGTTCGGTTTAAGCGGGGCAGTCAACTTTATAGATAATTTGGAAAGTTCAGATATGCTGAAATTCATAAAACCGGTTAAGGGAATATTCTGTTTTATATATTCTTCAAGCTGAAGGATTTTCTCTTTTTCAATAACGGGGTCCGGCCTGTTTTCTTTTTCGATAAACATGATCTCTCAATTTAGTTCGGGCAAATATATGTATTTCAAAAAGTGATGTCGACTATTTGTACTCGTTTTTTATAGACTCTTCATAAATCCGTATTTAATTACAGAAAAGGATTATTAATCGGTCTTAATGAATAATGAGTAGCAATACACCGGTCTGTCCAATCATCAGTAAAAGAAACTATATTTTTTTGATTGACATTATTGTCAGATCATCTTTTCTCGGATCGCCGTCGAGAAAATTGTGAAGATCACTCACCAATCTTTTTACAAATTCGGACGGGGGCAGATTCCTGTTTGCGGCAGCAAATTCTTCGAGCCTTTCCATACCGTAGAGATTATCTCCTTTCATCGCTTCGGTTAATCCGTCTGAGTAGAGAAGTATCATTTCGCCGGATTTAAGACTGAAGTTTGTCATAGTATATTCAGATTCGCAAAAAATTCCGATCGGCATACCATTTGAATCCAGTCGGGAGATCCTGTCGCTGCTGATAAACAGGGGCGGACAATGACCTGCATTACAGATTTCGGTTTTTCCATCCATATTGGCTTTAACACACAACAGCGTCGCATAGTGATAGGAAGTAGTGCTCTCGCAGAGGAGCCGGCTGGCCCTAGCCATCAGACTCGCGATTCCGATACCAAGAGGAACCAGACTCTGAAACATTGCCCTGAGATGAGTCATTAGCATCGATGCGGCAATCCCCTTCCCGGATACATCCCCCAGAATAAAATAGAGTGAATTGCTTTCAGATCCGGGATCAATCACGTCGCAGTAATCGCCGCTAACAGCTCCTGCGGCGTCGTAGTGATAATAGACCTCAAAACCTTTGAGACGGCGGTTGTTTTTAGGAAGCATTGCTTTCTGAATATGAGTTGCTACGGTGAGATCCTCCTCCAGCTCCTTCTGCTGATTACTGCTCAGGTGATCCAGGCAGACTCTTGTAAGGGGATCTACAATCAGGCGCTCCGGTTCAATTGGATCGTTGCACACAACACAAAGTCCGAAAGTACCGTTGTCAATTCTCTCCAGTGCGGAGTCGACTTCTTTAAGAAGGTTAACGAGATGCATCGGGACAATCTGACCGGAAATTGCCTTCTGAATTTTTTCCTTACGCCAGATAAGCTGCGATTTCAAGTGGTTTAATTCCTGCCCTTCCACTTTATATCCCTTTCATAAAATATTATTTCAGTATTTCAATTTAATCTCTTTATTAGCATACTTTCCGGAACCGGATTCAAACCGGACAGAAATTATCTCCTTCCCGTTTTCGCGAATAACTTCCAGTTCCCCTGTGCTTCCGCTCAATCCCTGAACTGTTACAATATAATTATCTTCTTCAACTCTTTCATTAAGAATTCTCAATCCTTCCGAAAATGATCCGGGCTTTGGAATAATGACCTTTGGTAAAACGGAAATTCCTCCTTCGTGAAGAAGTTCGAGTGTTGCCAGGTTACTTAAATTGAACGAGAAATTTATATTTCCTCCGTCAACCAGATTAATTTTCTCCGGTTCGTCATTCAGAAGCGCTGAATTAAATTTTGTTCCTGATGGGAATAATGGCCTGAATCCAACAGCTACCGGTTCAGAAGTATCAGTGCTGAATCTGTATGTTGTTTTTCCCTTCTCCTTTTTCATTGTGAAATTGAGAAAATTTTTACCGATCCTTATTCTCTCAACTTTCAAAGTATCCCAGTCGGCAGGTATTCCGGGAGCTAAATCAATTCTGTTATTAAGCGCATCGACTTTAAGACCCAGCATTCCTTCAATAGCCGGCTGGAGAACCATAGTCTGGCTCCAGCACTGATGAGAGCAGACTCCCGAGGGTTTATATTCCGAACCGTGCAGTACTTCCTCCACTGAACCGAGCTGCCAGTTTTTATAGACAAGCAGGTTGTTCATCATATGTGTATATCCCTGGAGATGATTTCCGTATTTGAATTCCGCAAGTGAAGTCCATCCGGTAAAGAGGGGCCAGACCGATCCGGTATGATAACCGCGCGGATTATAGATTGGCGAATCGTCTCTCAGTATTCTCACACCCCAATCCGATGAAAAATAATTCTCGGCAAAATCATCAATTACATTTATTGCTTTCGGTTTATCCAGCATTTCAAAATAGACAGGCACCGCAGCTAGTACTGTTTTTTCGAGATTGAAAGAACCGTCTTTTAATTTAGAGAAGCTTAAAAAATTACTTTCATCATTCCAGAATTGTTCACTTATTATTTTCTTAACCTTTTCATACTCACGATTATACATTTCAGATTCTTTATTCAACATCAAACTCCCGGCCATAACAGATGCCATCTTTAAAGCTTCCGCCCAGCATGCAGCAAGATAGACTTCTGTATGAGCTGTATAGAGCCCTCCTCCTTCCACCCATCCATGTCCTACATTTGTATTTTCAATAAGGTGATCCTTATCGGTATCTGTTGAAAAACAATAGTCGATGGCCATCTTAATATTAGGCCATGTTTCTCTTATAAAATCAACATCCCCGCTGTGAAGAAGATATCTTCCCGCAAGAATAAGATAGAGAGGCGTAGCATCCGACGCATCGTAGTGAACAGCGCCCGAAGTAGTAAGCTCGTGAAAAATCTTACCGTTAAGATCCTGATACTTATTGAAAAAGCTCAATTGAGATTTAACGCTTTCAAAATCGCCGTAATCAAGAAGTGCAAATGAGCTCCAGACCGCGTCCCTTCCAAAATACCATGCGTAACCGGGCCGGCCGTTTACCTTGTGTCCTCCGTTCCATCCTTTAGCCGTTGTTGAATAACCCGCAACAAGGGCTTTGCCGAGGCCCGGAGTGTTTACGCGGAACCTGTCGGTTCCGATTAGCGCCCATTGATAACCTTCATTAAAATCCTTATCCGGAGTTGTTATAGAGAGCGATTTTTCAAAAAACTCTTTTGGGTAAAGAGCGGCATCATCAAGAACTTTTGCCGGATCCGTAAGAGCCATGGTGAAATAATTTCTTGTTGTATCCTCGCCTTCATTAGATGCCGCAATAACAAATTGCAGATTGTCATTCATTTTGAGTTCGTATTCGGTTAATGCGCCGACAGAAAAATCTGAGGAAGCAATCCCGGTAAAGAGCGAATCCTTTTTCTCAAAATTTTCATACTGACCAATAATACTTTGAAGCGGTTTACGGACAGCGCCGGTTAAAATTATATGCTCGCCGCTCCCGTCTTTTAATATAAAGGAGTTAAGTTCTTTGTCCGTAGAATAATTTATAGAGCTGAAAACCTTTTCAGAATAGGGCCACATATATCGGATGTTGCTCCTGAATTTTATTACAAGTTTAGCGGGATAAACACCTCTGTACTCATAATTAATAATTGAAACCGGTTTGTCATGCGAAGCCGAAATTGTTTCGGTTAGATATGCTCTACGGAATTTGTAAATGCGTGTAAAAGATTCCGGGCGGACTTCAATTTCCGGTCTTTCATCATTAAGCCAGTAAACAGAATCTTTGTAGGAGAATCTGATTCCCACCTGATAATCTCTCAGAGCCATGAAAGGATGAGCCCAGACCTCATCTATTCCGCCTTTCTCTTTTCCCATTACAAGAATTCTTTCACCCGATACATTCCAGAAATTTTCTGTTGCAAAACGGTTTGTAAGAAGAAGCCCGTCCGATTTTTTAAATAAAGACGCAGGATTTAAAACAAACTTAAATTCCTCCCGTCCGCCAGCAGAAAATTCTTTTACGCTGTTGGGCTGATAGTTCCAGTAATATTTTTTCTGTTCCTGATATTTGCCCGAGAGATAATAGAGACAGTTTTGAACAAACATTTCGAGGTGCCGGCTGCTGTTATTCGGAATCGCAAAATAAGTATATGCACCTGCCGCCAGAATCTTTCCCTTTCCTTCTTCATATTCAACTACAAGCCGGGAATCCTCTTTTAAGGTAATATAGGACCAATCAACGGCAACAACTTTTCCGTTTAACGGGATCGAATCCCCGAAGAATCCGACCTGACGGATCTTCATGTCTTCAGTCGGATTAAACAGATAGGCCCCGCCATTCAATCCGGTAAAGACCGGATGATTCCTGAATGAATGAAGTCCGAGTTTCCTTCCGTAACCTCCATCCACCGCATCAACATATTTTGAAGACGGGACAACACTTTCGAATCCCATCAGATTCAGGTAATTAAGCGCATCAACGGTTAAGAATAATTTACCTCCGTCCAAAACATAATCCCGGAGTTTTGAAATTAACACCGGGTCCTTTTCTTTCTTATTAAATAGTGTTGAATCGGTACGGTGAATCCAGACAATCTGAAAATCATTTAAATATTTTTTCGATCCGGAAATCATGCCTGAACTTATTAGAGAGGTTTTAAATTCATTCCGGCTTTCCAGAAACTCAAAAGCGGATTTAAGTTCTTTATCGGAATTGATAGAATTATTCAGATCCAGAAGAGCAATTTTTGTCTGTGAAAAAAGAACCGGTGTGAAAAGTAAAAGGAATGAAAAGAGAAATTTCATGTGAATCTCCGCTGAATAGTCCGCTCTTTGCGCTGGCTTTCAGATAGACCCGGTCGTGATTACCGGGCCTTAACTCCGCAGCAAACGCAAAGAGCGCAAAGAAATTATTTACCTCCGGCAGGAGTATTGTCGTTCAAATACTTTGTCAGTAAAGTATATAAGTGAACAGTTGTCCCTTCTCCTTCATAAATTCCGTGAGAGCGGTTCGGATAAGCCATCATAGTGAAATGTTTATTGTGTTTAACCAGTTCATTTATAAGTAATTCCATATTCTGGTAATGAACATTATCGTCGCCGGTGCCGTGAACCATCAGAAGATTTCCTTTAAGCTGATGCGCAAATGTAATAGGAGCGCTCTGCTTATATCCTTCTTCATTTTCGGTTATAAGTCCCATGTACCTTTCCGAATAGATTGTATCGTAAAGTTTTTCATGGCTGACGGCCGCGACAGCTAATCCCGTCTGGAAGAGGTCCGGGTACCTGAAAAGAAGATTCAGAGTGGACACGCCGCCCCCGCTCCATCCCCAGACAGCAATTCTGAGAGGGTCGACAAACTCGTATTTCTTAATTATGGCTTTCATCGCATCGGCCTGATCCGAAGCCGACACTGTACCGTAATTTTTGTAAATAGACTTTCTAAATTCCTTTCCTTTCGGTGCGGGAGTTCCTCTGTTATCAATGCTCATAACAATATAACCCTGCTGAGCAAGCATTAGATACCACAGGTATTGAGTGCCGAAAAACTGATCCAGTACAGTCTGCGCTGCGGGTCCACCGTAAAGATAGTAGAGAACCGGATATTTTTTCGACGGATCGAAATCGGGCGGTTTTATCATCCAGCCGTCAAGCTGAACATTATTTCCTATATCAACACTGAAAAATTCAGATGGCATTCTTTTTAATGCGGTTATCTTTTCTTTATATGATTTATTCTCTACAAGCGTTCTGACTACTTTATGCGACGGAAGTTTAACCAGGTTAATTGTAGCGGGAGTATTAAAATTTGAATAGGTGTGAATGGCATAATTCGCGCCGTCCGATAACTGATATGAATTTACACCTTTAAATTCCTCCGATGTAAGGCGTTCCATTTTCCCTTTGCCGTCGAGCGAAACTCTGTATAGGTAGCGTTGAGTTGCGTTTGAAGGGGATGAACGGTAATAGATCCATCCGTTATTCTCATCAATATTCTGAATATCAATTACATCGAACTCACCCGGCGTAATATCTTTAATCTGCTTGCCGTCTTTAGATACAAGATAGATATGGCGCCATCCGTTCCTCTCGCTAATCCATGTAAATTCCTTTCCTTTGTTCAGCCAGCGCATATCGTCAACCACATCAATCCAAAATTTATCCTCCTCTTTCAATATCTGTTTTATCTCTCCGTTTTCAGCATTTCCGAGATAAACCTCCAGCCGGGTTTGCGCACGGTTAAAATACTGGAACCAGATCTCCTGTGATGAGTCGTGCCATCCCATACGCGGAATATAGTTGTTGCGCGGATCGCCGGTAACATTCATCCATACTGTCTTTCCGCCGGCAGCTTCTATTACGCCTATTTTGCATGCGGAGTTCTGCGTACCCACTTTAGGATATTGAACCGGAATAATGCGCGAATAGAGAGAGTCCGTGTTATTGATCATATAGAAAACGCCGATACCGGAAGCATCGAGCTGCCAGTAAGAGATCTTTTTGCTGTCCGGACTCCAGCGGAATCCGTCGCGGCAGTCGAATTCCTCCTCGTAGACCCAATCGAATGTACCGTTAATTGTAGTCTCGGATCCGTCGAACGTAAGCTGAGTAATTTTTCCGTCGGAAAGATTTTCTACATAGATGTTATGCTCTCTTACATAAGCAACTTTTTTATTGTCGGGCGAAAATTTTGCAAACATCAAAGTAGAAGGATTTGCATCGCCCCCAAGCTTTCTAAACTCTTCTGTTTCGAGATTAAGAACCCAGTAATCACCCTTTGTATTGTAACGCCAGACACGTACAGTGTTGGTAAAGATCATAAGGAGTTTTTTATCTGAAGACCAGATATAATCGTTTATCGGGACAGGCTTCTCATTCCCGGCCGGGATTAACAGTCTTGCCGGGACCATAACCTCCCTGTTTCCGGACAGAGTTTCGTATTTAACAATATCCCTTCCGCCCGGAGTGTCCTTGGACGCTTCAATTGTTGTATAAAATTTCCCCTGATCGATCCAGCGTGCGGGTCCGAAACGTTCGCCGAAAAATTCATAGTTCTTAAATATCCGGTCGAGATTAAGCAATGATTTATCTTCGACCTGAGCCGGAATTGAAATTGTAAGAATGAAAAAGAGAATTGATAAAAATCTGAGTGGTCTCATCGCTCCCCCAAATTATTAAGTGAAAGGTTAATCAAGGAATGTAAAGCAATCCGAATTAAATTTGTACCCCCGACAGGAGTCGAACCTGTGCGCATGGCTCCGGAGGCCACTGCTCTATCCACTGAGCTACGGGGGCATTAACATTTACCCGACCGAAAATAAGAATAATTATTTTTTAATTCCTGTTTCTACAAATCAATTTGATTCAACATTTTTTTATATATATTGACTTTCGAAAGAATTTACTAATTTATTTACGAGAATATTTCATATCAGGAGACAATCATGCAATACACAATGAAAAAGACTGTTTCGGAAATCATCACGACTCTTAAAAAACTTCCCCAACCGGGAAAGAAGACAGGTTCATTCTGGGATTTCATGAAAAGTCAGCTCGCCGATGAAGGCGAATGGGATCAAAAACACCTGAAGATAATCGAAAAAGAGATCGATACATTTCTGACCAAAGTCGATAAAAAAACTCTTACCGAAATGTGGAAAGAAACTCCCGCCGGAGATGAAAAATTCGACGAGGATAAGAAGATTGATATAAAAGAGATGAAAAGCGACCTCAGCGACGAGATCCTCGGGAGAGTTATGGATCAGATGGATGAGAATTATGTTGCAAGAGATCCGTTCTTTACTCCCGAAGAACCGGTTTATGCCGCCGGAAACGAATCCGAAAAAGAGAGCGACGACCTCGATCCCGATAAAGAACCCGATGAGATCTCCGACGAGGAAATAGACTTTGACGACGACCTGTTTGAAGAGGATGATGAAGATGAAGATTTTAAATTTTAGAAAAATTATTTTTTTTCTGGTCCTTCTCACATCATTTTCATCAGCTCAATCGGAAAGATTGAAAGGTTTACGTCTCGAGATCCCTGTCGAAATATTTGAGTACGGGTTTAACGATCTCTATTTTCCCGGTAATCCCGACCGTTTCTTTCTACTCTCTGCAATGAAAGAAGACTCAACCACCATCTGGATAAGAACACGGCTTCAGCTAACCGGTTTTGCCAATCAGACCTCCGATAACACGAACTTACAATCAAACATTTTAAATCCTCTTTACACGAAGTATGCCGAGTCGCAAAACATGCGGTTTATTAAATCGATTCTCGGCTCTGTCTCAGTGGGGGCTACCGCTTACCTTGCATATAAACATCTTAAGAAGTACGGATTCCTTAAAAAGAAATAAAAAACTGTATTAAAAATTACTGCGGGTTATGTAACTTTAATCCGTTTGAGAAAGTCTAAATCTCCGGATAAAAAAAACTTCAGGGTTAACAATGAAAAAAATCTTACTGATAATATGGCTTTTATTTATTACTCCCTCATTATTTGCACAGATCGATATTATTGATGAAGAGGACACAACAGCAGCCGAATGTTCGCATAACAGCTTCGATTTAGGAATAAAAAACAGCGGAATCAGTTTCGGTAATTCGCCGGTGTGGAATGGATTAAGAATCAATTTTTCCGATTGCGGGGTTGAACAGATCAACGGAATTAATATTACTTTCTGGAAACCGGGTCCGAACCACGGTTCGAAGATAAACGGTATTTCAATCGGCCTTGCACCGTTCGCGTATGAATTAAAAGGAATCTCGGTCGG
Organism: Melioribacteraceae bacterium; assembly: GCA_035362835.1. Classification (NCBI taxonomy): domain Bacteria; kingdom Pseudomonadati; phylum Ignavibacteriota; class Ignavibacteria; order Ignavibacteriales; family Melioribacteraceae; species Melioribacteraceae bacterium. Next base: position 1,474,746 of record DAOSDY010000001.1, on the reverse strand, counting down.
TATTGCCGCGGTAATGGGGATCGATAAACTTCAGGGAATCAATATCGGCGGACTCGCAGCAATTTCGGAAGGGAATCTGGACGGCATCAACATCGGCGGTCTCGGTGTTGTGGCAGAAAATAATCTGCGCGGTATAAACATTGGAGGATTGGCCACCGTATCCGAAGGCAACCAGTACGGTTTTAATTTCGGAGGGCTTGCTGTTGTTGCCAAAGGGAATTTGCTGGGAATTAATATCGGCGGACTCGCAGCCGTTTCTGAAGGAAGAATGGCCGGAATTAATTTCGGCGGACTGGCTGTAGTAGGTAAAGAAAATTTAAAAGGAATTAATATGGCCGGACTCGCGGTTGTAAGCGAGGGTGAAATAATCGGTTTGAATCAGGCACTGCTTGCAATTGTAAGTGAAAGCGAAATTAAAGGAGTTACTTTGGCCGGATATAAAATTGAAGCTCCTAAATTTACCGGATTAAATGTTAGCGGATGGGTGGATGTAGAAGACTTCACAGGATTCTCGACCGCGGTTTATCACAGGATAGGAAACGAGCAGCGCGGGCTTGTAATCGGTTTATTCAATGTTGCGGAAGAATTGCACGGGGTTCAGATCGGGCTTATAAACATCGCAAAGAATAATAAGGGTATCGCAAAAATCCTTCCGTTTATAAACGCGCACTTCGATTAGAAAGAATTAATAAATCAGTTTCCCCCTTTTAAAGGGGGAAACTTCAATCATCTACGCAGCTTCAATCTCTTTTATCGATTTCTCAATAATTTTAACAGCTTCCTTAATCTGCTCTTCATTTATTACGAGCGGAGGCGCAAAGCGGATGATATGCTGATGCGTCGGTTTTGCCAGCAATCCGTTTTCCTTCATCTTCAAACAAACATCCCACGCCTCTTTACCGTTTTTCGGTTTAATTACTATCGCATTAAGTAATCCTTTTCCGCGTACGAGCTCGATCATATCGGAATTAATCTTAGTAATCTCGTCTCTAAAAACTTTACCGAGTCTTTCAGCATTCTCATCCAGTTTTTCCTCTTTAAGCACTTCGAGAGCAGCCACGGCAACTTTAGAAGCGAGCGGATTACCGCCGAATGTAGATCCGTGTTCACCCGGTTTTATTACGAGCATTATATCATCGTCGGCAAGCACAGCGCTTATAGGCATAGTACCGCCGCTCAGTGCCTTCCCTAGAATTACAATATCCGGTCTAACTTTTTCATGTTCGCAGGCAAGAAGTTTTCCTGTGCGGCACAATCCGGTTTGAACTTCATCGGCAATAAAGAGAACGTTCTTCTCTTTACACATCTTATATGCTTTTGCAAGATACCCTTCGTCGGGCACAACAACACCGGCCTCGCCCTGGATCGGTTCAACCAAAAATCCGGCAACGTTCGGATCCTGAAGAGCTTTCTCAAGTTCTGCAAGATCGTTATACGGTATTTTTATGAATCCGGGTGTGTAAGGTCCAAAACCTCGGTAGGAGTCGGGATCGTTCGACATAGAAATAACAGTAATAGTCCTGCCGTGGAAATTTCCGAGGCATACAATAATTTTTGCTTCGTTTTCGGGAATCCCTTTTTTGTCGTAAGCCCAGCGTCTGCAGAGTTTAATAGCGGTTTCGTCTGCTTCGGCGCCCGAGTTCATCGGCAGTACTTTATCGTATCCGAAATATTCCGTAATATACTTTTCGTACGGGCCAAGACAGTTGTTGTAGAATGCGCGCGATGTTAAAGTTAAAGTTTTTGCCTGTTCAATCATTGTGTTGATAATTCTGGGATGGCAGTGCCCCTGGTTAACCGCAGAATAAGCTGAAAGAAAATCGTAGTATCTTTTTCCTTCAACATCCCACAGGAAAACACCCTCCCCTTTTGCAAGAACGACCGGAAGCGGATGATAGTTGTGCGCTCCATACTTATCTTCCAGTTCAATGTAGTCTTTGGTAATCATATTTTCTCCGAATGATTTTTAAGTATCGATTTTAACAGTTATTTCCAAAATGAATTCAAAAATTCTAAAAAGGATTTTTCGAATTGTCTTAAACTAAAGGTGATTATTTTTCATGGCCAAATATATTGAACGTGGGTCGGGCTTCCAAAACAAACGGTTCGATTTTGATGGGGTGTTTTAAATTGTCTTGAAAAAAGAACTTAAACGCGGTTATTGAAAAATAAAAGAGCCCGGAGCCGATTAATTTCCGGGCTCAGATTCAATATTACTTCCTGATATACTCCATGGTGAACATTTTTACTTCCTGTCCCCCCATTTCACCGAACATATCGAAGACAGTTTTATTATCATTAATCCATTTGGAAACAGAACGGTATTTCGTCGGTTTTCCGGCCGCCGGATCGTATCCCTCGCCGGTAAACTCAAGCGAGTTGGTTTTTTCGTTGTACTTTCCTTTCATCATAATAATTCCGGTTCCCATATTATCGATCCAGACACTTAAGAATTCCTTTGTGCCGTTATCGTATGCGTCGATACCGAGGCCCTCGAATGGCATTCCACCCATCTCCCCTTTATGAACCGACTTCATATATCTTCCTTCGAATATCAATTCGAAAGATGCTTCGCCTTCGGATTTTGTTTCAGTTCCGGTTGAAGGATCTGTAAATGTTGTAACTGTCTTCCAGCTCCCCGCCATTTTTGCCATCATCTGATGCATGGGGCCGGGAGTCATATATTCAACCCAGGCTTTCATTGCTTCTGCCTGATCCTGGGCGTAGAGACCGAATGAAAGAAAAAGAAAACAGGATGCGAAAAAGAACTTTTTCATTTTTAATTCCTTTCTTAAAATATTATAAAAAAGTTGTGGGGGATTTAGAACAGAGGTTAAAATAAGAATTTTGAAAAACTAAAAAATATTTTTTTTGAATTAAGAGGACACCCGCATTTTATTTAGATTCAATATTGTTTGTCACAACACTCTTATCTTTAAAAAACAGGAACATCAGAGCGGTAATTGAACTGAACAGAAATGAACCGAGCCATAATACGTCTGCACCAAGCAGATCCAGCACTTCTGTTCCGAGCCATGGACCGATCATAAGCGCAAGACTGAAAGTCATCTGGAAATATCCCATATACTCCCCTCTTTTATTCGGGGGTGATAGAGCTGACGTGTAAGAAGTGCTCGCGGGGAAAAAAATCATCTCGCCGAAAGTCCATATAACTATAGTGAATGAAATGAAAAAGATGTTTTCCGAAATGACCATCAGTCCAAAACCTATTCCGCATAAAAGAGCGCCGAGAGCGAGAGCCCGTCTGTCATCCCACGCGGCCATAGCGTTATTAAGGGGTACTTCAATAAAAATAATTATCACCGTATTTATTGCAGACAGGATTCCAAAAATGGCGCCAGAATACTCCAGATCGCGCACTATATATAGTGGAAGTCCGCCGATATGCTGAAAGAAAACGATATTAACCGGAATGAGTGAAAACAGAAAAAGAAGAAAAACTTTATCCTTCAAAATACCCGATCCATTTACAGATACATCACCATGACTTGAAATCCCCTCTTCTGTTTTTGCAGGATTGGTTTCAGTGTATGATTCGTGCGTATCAAACCGTGCGATCATAAGGAAAATACCGGCGACAATCGACGTAACTCCGTCTACATAGAAAAGTAATTTAAAATCGATTGTGGTCAGAATTCCGCCGACAACCGGGCCAATACTCATACCGAGATTTATAGCAAGCCGGTTTAATGCAAACGAAATTTTCCTTTTGGCCGGTTCTGATTCGGTTGATATTAACGAAAGATTCGCCGGACGGAATGCTTCGCTGACAACAGACCAGATTACCGTATAGCCGAGTATTAGATAGTAATCCGTTATGAAAGGATACGCAAAGAGCATCAGACCGGTGAAGACAAGAGATAATTTCATTACCCGCAGAGCACCGAGTTTATCGGATAACTTTCCGACTATCGGCGCAGTTAAGAGTGCGCCAAATCCGTAGAACGCAAGAACCAGCCCTGCGCTGCCTGCACTCACACCGAAATCCTTAGCCATATAAATCGCAAGGAACGGAAGAACCATTGTTCCGGAGCGGTTTATCAGAGTGGCGAACGCCAGTATCCAGATGTTATGCGGAATCTCTTTAAGTCCGCGGTACGGATTCATAAATCGCAACCAGTCATTTTTGTTAATCGAATTAATCCGGATTTGAAAAACCAGGTGTTGACATCCGGCAAGTATCAATGCAAAAATAGCAAAAGCTATCTACTAAATAATCAACTAATTCATTAAGTTAATCCGTGTAAATTATTTGGAGGAGATTAAAAATGACGATATGCCGCTTAGCGATTTCCGTGGTTGTATTGATCGGTATAGCAGGCTGTTCATCCCTGGTTTTAACGCCGTCCGATTTTTCATGGCCTGTAGAAAATGTACTGAAGGTTGACGATAAAGGTTTTGTTGCCGAGGACCGGTATACATTTTCCATCAATTTGAAAAAGCTTTATTATGAAGAGTTTAAAGACTCAACTTCTTTTGCCGGTAAAGAGATAAGGATAATCCGCGATAAAACAGGTTATTACTACATGACCGGAAAAGAATATATGAATGTATATGTTTTTATTCCTGTTGAAAACGGTATGAAACTGGAGAATAAAATTTTAATCTCGGAAACGGAGAAGTTAACATCCCCAATATTTAATCAGAAATCCCCGAACATCGAGTTGATAGACGGATCCAAAAAATATCTGCTGAACCATAAAGGAATAGTGAGGTAACAGATGAAGAAGAAAATTGTATTGCTGACAATACTATCGATAATAATTTCCTCTGTTTCATTTTCACAATCGGACTACGAAAAGACACAGAATTTTAAAACGAAATACAAGCAGATGGAAGAAGCCATTAAAAACGCTTCAACTCTCGACGAATGCAACACTATCTCGGCGGATATCGCAAAGATAAAAGAGGAATTTCTACCGGATAAACCTCTTCTCGATAAAAGTCTCTACCCCGATAATTTTGAGACATCCTTCGCAAAACTTGAAAAGGCGCTTGAGATAAGGAAGGGGGATTTTACACAGATAGTCGAGCTTACAAGCGAAGTCGGAACACTGAAGACACAGGTTACAGAGCTTAGCGAAAAGAATCAGAATCTGATCGGTCAGATCCGCCAGCTTAATCTTCGTGTTGAAAAGGATGCCGCAACAATTGCCTCGCTTCAGAAACTCGTTGCACAGTTAAAGAGCAATATTCAGCAGAGAGATTTACTGGTAAGGGATATTGTGGATAGTCTTCTGGCGGAATTCGTTAACTCGCCTTCATCGCTAAATGAGGCCGAGAAACAATCGATTATTTCAAAAGTCGACAGCCGTAATCTCTTCTATAATATAGAAAGAACAATCAGCGACAACATTCAATTCATGCGTGTTACACAGCTTACTCCGGAAGATCTTGCCGAAATGAAGAATCAGTACCGCGATTTCAATAAGGTCTGGAAACAGATCGGTCCGCGGCTTGCCGATGTCTATCTCGATAAAAGAGAGAAGGCCGTTGAGATCGGGAACATAGACGGAATGTTCAACGACTGGAATCAGCGAATCAACGAAGAGATGTGGAGCCGGATAGCGAAACTCTTCCGCGAGAAACAGATCCCGATGCTCCCCTTCAGCAGCGGCGATCAATTCACCAACAGCGCTGTTTCGTTTATTGATGACGAAATAAAAAATCTCGGCGTCAAGAGCTCCGACGAAACCGAGCGGAATTTTTACACTTTTACAGACAGCGTCTACTTTCCCCAGATAGAGCCGGTATGGATCCCCATCCTTATAGAAAACAATATGATGACAGAGGCGAACAAAGATACTATTGATGCACGGATAGCTGTATGGAAAGAGAAAGTTGCGCCTGCATCAGCATTCAACTGGATTTATGTTGGCCTGATTGCTGTAATTGTATTCCTTACAATTGCCTATTTTCTCAAAGGAAGAAAAAGGAGTCTGCCTCCGCAAAACGAATAAAGAATTATAATTAAATTTTAGAATGCCGGCCTGTCCGGCATTTTTTTTATTATCTCTTCTCTGTCACAAGCACCGAATAATAGGTTGACTTTGGCCGCGTCATCCTTTAAGTTGCTCTCGGATGTTGTATTAGATAACGAAACTTCATACTGTTCCTATGAACTGGAATGAAAGAAAACAAATGCAGCTTAATTGAATTCCGACAGCAGTCCCATCAAAATCATAAAGACTTATTTCAAACCAATAAGCCCTTATTAAAATATCCTTATAGATCAGGTCAGACTATTCTTTTCATATATAATTCCAAGACATAAATATGTCTTAAGGAGGGCGCATGAAAATCAAACTTACATCAGCATTATTAATTCTTTTATTCTTCTTTCAGATCAGTCTTGTCGCGCAATCCGACAAAAGAGAGATAAAAGAGACAAAAGCTGTTTCAGAAATTGAAATGAATTTCCCTCTGCCGGGTCCTTTCCAAGCGGCAAAGGAAACAAACGCTAATTTCGCAACAACCGTTTATACTTTCGGTGATATCACAGTCTTCTCCTATTTCGACAACACATCAATAACAGTTTATGACGCAAACGGAACACAGAAAGGAACACAGACTCTGAACACAGATAAGTATCATACATTTAATTACGGAAGCGGCGTTTTCAGAATTGTAGGAAATAAAACTTATACCGTTCTGGTCGGTGACGCAATATCCTCTACAGTTAATGGTTTCTTTGCAATTGATGAAGCCGGAAGAGCTGTTTCAACAAAACTGAATACCTGGATGTCAAGACAATACAGCTCTAGTGGAGATGATTTTATTGTCTTCGCATATGAAAACGCGACAGGCTTTACTGTAAGAAATTTAACAACCGGTAATATAATTGCGGCAGGGTCATTAAATGCCGGTGAGCATTATTCTTTTAAAAACGGAGTTGGCGTTCCCTGGAATACACCTCTACAGGTAACGGGGACAAAACCGGTTTCCGCACTCTCGTATGAAGATCAGGATTATTATGTTCCATCGAGCAACGGTACTTTTGTAGGAACAACGTTCTATGGTTATTCAGCATATAACGGAGGCTGGACAAACAGTATCACTGTTACATCTTATTCAGATAACAATACAATTACAGTTAGAAATACAGGCACCGGGCAGGTAATAGGGACAGCAACACTACAAACCGGTCAGGTCTATTCATCCGGAATAACAACTCCTACATACTGGTCAGTTACATCAACCGGTCCTGTCTCCGCCGCAAATATTCCTTTCTTTGGCTGGACAGGTAGTTACAGTTATATGACAAGAGCAATTGACCAGACTGGTAGAGGATTTGGAACATTATTTTATGTCCCTACAATTGCAAGCAATATACATGTCTTTTCATTTGAAAACGGAAACAATATTACTATCACGAGATTAGGACAGTACAATCAATTCCCGTACACAAGCACAATGCCGGTTTATACAGGGACATTAAGTGAAGGTCAGCATTATAATTTTACTTCAACTTCAGGCAATTATGTTTATAAGATTGAGGGAACAAAAAATATTTCCGTTCTTCAAAGTAATGGGGGTGCTGGTGCTGATTTTATGCCCCTAGCTTATTCTCTCGATTATCCTGACCTGGCTATTTCAACAAGCGACATTGCCTACAGCAAAGCGGATTCCGACATACAGGTTGGCGACCTGATCACGGTAACAGTAACAGTTCACAATTACGGAAACGTAGCAGCGTCTAATGTACTCTGTTACGCATACGAAGGTGATCCCGATGCCGGGGGCAACGCGCCGCTTATAGGAAGCGGAACAATTTCAAGTATTCCGGTCGGTGGTACAGGAACATTTACGTTCCAGTACAGGGTTCCTACAAGTCCCGAGTACCGGTTTTTAGTAGTTAAAGTAGACCCTACAAATCAGATTACCGAATCGAACGAATCAAACAATAAGGCAACCCGCAGCATTAAACCGAACGGAGATCTTCTGCCTCCTCTCGCCGTAACTGTTACGGCACCATCGAGCTTATCACTAACCGGAGGAGTTCTTACACCAAATCCATTTACGGTTAAGTTCGATATTTTTAATACAGGAACAGTAAACGCAGCTAACTGCACCGTTACCCTCGAACTATTCAACGGACTTACACTCGCGACGGGTACTCTCGTAAGAAACCTGGGAGACATAGCGGGTAACGCGACAAAATCCGTTGAGTATTCTATTAATGCAAATCCGGCCACATCCGGATTTAATCTCTACAGGGCAACCATAAGAGCCACCAGTCTGACGGATAAGGTGGTAAGCAGGAGCGTAAATATTCCGGACGGAACTCCGCCGGCAGCGCCGACAAATTTAGCAGGCCAGGTTACAGGCAACGGAGCCGGATCGTTCACATGGAATGCAAACGGCGAGTCTGATCTCGCAGGTTACTATCTATATTACGGAACTGACGGAACAAACTGGAACGGCACAGGAGCCGCTCAGGGTAATTCGCCGATACTGGTTATCGGTCAGACAAACTTAAATATCAGCGGTCTACCGTCAGGACTCCATTATTTCATGCTGAAAGCTTTTGATACATCAAATAATCTCAGCGGGGGAAGTAATATTGTACAATTAACATTTTCCGGTCAGACTACTGTCCAGCAGATCTTTTACGGAAACACTCCATATACAGTAACCGTATCAACGGATCAGGGCGGATGGGGTTTTGTTGCCGGGACAAACAGTTACGGAGATCTCGGTAAATATCAGCGTTTCGATATTTCTCAAAACGCTAAATTGACCGGCACTTATATCTACTTTGCAGGCAAAACAATCACGGGAAGTGCCGAGAACTTTAATGTAGTTGTAAAACAGCGCGACGCCGCAACGGGAGCTCCCGGATCAACACTTTACACTCAATCCTACAGTACTAATATAATTGACATTACGACACCCGGCACATCGCGAAATTATTTCCCGATAACTCCGAATCAGAATTTCACATCCCCGTTCTTTATCGGAATTGAATGGGCTTCCGGAATCGACGACCGTTTCGGAATAATTATGGATGCCAGTACCGAAGGTGAAGGCGCAAAACGTGCCTGGGAGAAATGGGATACCGGTGCTTACCACGCGATGGCTGACGCATGGAATACAATGGATAGAGATTTATGGATTGCGGCAGAGGTTGAAGTTGCAAGCGGAATTGAAGAAGGTATCGACGCAATCCCGACCGGATTTGCTCTCAATCAGAACTATCCAAACCCTTTCAATCCGACAACTGTGATCAGCTATCAGATACCGTCTTCCGCGTTTGTAAGGTTGAGGGTTTATGATATTCTCGGTAACGAAGTTGCCGCACTGGTAGACAAAGAGCAGCAGGCGGGTTTTTACAGCGTAACTTTCAACGCTAAGAATCTAACAAGCGGAATCTATTTCTACAGACTGGAAGCCGGATCATTCAGCGAAGCAAAGAAACTGATACTCGTAAAATGATTTAAAACATAGGATGTTTTTCTCAATGCACCCCGGCTGCAACCGGGGTGTTTTTATTCACCGGGACAATTTATGTTTTTGACATACGTTTTTACAGTTCAATTGACTTTATTTTCATCATGCTTTAATTTGATGTTCGTAAAATGAATTTTAAAAAACTCCCGGATTTGATCGGTGAATTCCTCCGGCATACTGTAATCCAGAATATTTTAAGCAGACCATACAGCGCAAATAAATTCAGTTATAAAGGAGGTTTAATGAAATTAAAAATTTTTATTTCGTTTTTATTTCTTTATATAGTTTTCCCTGCCGCTGATATCCCCGCTCAATCATCAGAAGGATATACTCTAATATGGAACGCTGATCACGGATATCACATGTTCGATGTCTGCTTCAGTCCCGACGGTAAGAAAATTCTTGCAATCGAAGGAACCGTATCGGCTAATTCTGTAAAACTTTTTGACGCTCTTTCGGGTCAGCTTATCTGGTCCAAGAACGCCGCTGCAGAATTCGGAAGGTTCAGCCCCGATATGTCGAAAGTTTATATTGGAGGGGCCAGCACCCTTGCTTTGAACATATCGGACGGAAGCCAGATCTGGATAAACAACCAGCCGGCCGATTGCCTGGATCTTAACAATCAGGGAACTCATATTGTTGTTGGAAAAGAAACCGACAGGGTTAACGGAAAAGTTGTGATGATAAGGACATCAGACGGTTCTAAAGTCTGGGAGGGAACTACAAAAGGTCCGGTAAACAGTATTAAATTCAGTTACGACGGCAGCAAGGTTATTTCCGGCGGAGGAGACCTCTCCGACAGAGAAGCAATCCTGTGGAGTAGTATCAACGGAACCAAAATCTGGACTCATTTAAGCGGACCGATAATCTATACCGTAAATTTCAGTCCCGACGGAAACAGTATAATAGTGGGGACCGACTGGCAGGTAATTACAATGCTCAACGCGGCTTCGGGCTCCGTCGGGTGGACTCATACTTTAATCGAACGGTTTCTGGATTCCGGATTCACGCCCGACAGCAAAAAGGTTTTTCTCTCATCCAACAACAGTTATATAAGAGTATTCGATGTTACAACAGGAGCGCTGCAGTGGGACAAAGTAATCAACGGTTCAAATTCTCACAATGTTATTAGATCCTCTCCGGACGGGACAAGACTGGCAACAGGCTCCAGCGATAAGTACCTGAATGTTTTTGATATGGCTGATGGAACAACACTATTCAGAGGTCTGCACAACTCTCAGGTTAACAGACTTAATTATAGTTATGATGGGACACGAATAGTCACCGGCACATTTTACGGCGGGAAGGTCAGCGTATGGCAGAAAGACGGAACTGTACACGTAAATGAATTTCCCAGTACACTTCCGGATACTTATCAGCTATTTCAAAATTATCCTAATCCTTTCAATCCGGCTACGGTGATCAGCTATCAGATACCGTCCTACGCGTTTGTAAGGTTGAGGGTTTATGATATTCTCGGTAACGAAGTTGCCGCACTGGTAGACAAAGAGCAGCACGCGGGTTTTTACAGCGTAACTTTCAACGCTAAGAATCTAACAAGCGGAATTTATTTCTACAGGCTGGAAGCCGGATCATTCAGCGAAGCAAAGAAATTAATACTCGTAAAATAATTTTGATTTAATCACTTAATAATAAGCCCCGGAAATACCGGGGCTTTTTTATACACCGTTTTAATTAGCCATTTTCAATTCAACTCGATAATTTTACCTGTAACTTTTCCAATAACTATGGAATGAAAAAATGAAACTCGCCGGACTCATCAGATTAAGTCTTTTTGCAACGATTGCCGCCTTGATAATTATTGATTACTCAAGCGCAACAGGTCAGACACAACCTGCTTCAAAACCGAAAACAAATATTGAAGATGCTCTTAAGTATCCACGCACCGCTTTTTCTATGCCGGGTCTCTATCCGGGCAAAGTGGTGCAGGTTGATCACGCAGCCTGCACGGCCGACGGTAAAATTATTTATCAGGCGGCATATGATATGGTTGCCAAGGGGATGCTCTCCTTAACAGGCCAAAATAATTTGAAAAGCGCATGGCTTAAATTTATTTCCCCGAAAGACAGAATCGGTCTAAAAGTTAATCCTGTTGCCGGACCTCAACTTTCAACAAGCGTTGAAGTAACGCAGGCAGTCGTAAAACAGCTCGAAGATGCCGGGGTGCCAAGAAGCAACATTATTATTTGGGACCGGCGCGAAGAGCAGCTCTTCGAAGCCGGATTCAATAACGAAAATTTTCCGGGGATTAAAATTATAGGAACGGAGCGACCGGAAAACGGCTCGATGTACGATGAGAACGGAAAACTCCACAGCCTGAAAATGATTGATACCACGTGGTACTACTGGGCTGATTATGAAGAGAAATATGATTCCGCTACAATTCCATACATGGTAAACGAAGGGAAATTTTCCTACTTTACAAAAATCGTAACTGAAATGGTGGATAAGATAATTAACATTCCGATTCTTAAGAACGCAGGCTCTTCCGTTACTCTCTGTCTTAAAAATTTAGCTTACGGAGCAGTAACAAACACAGGCCGCCTCCATAAATATCTCTGGGCTGAAACGTGCGCTGAAGTAAATGCTTTTCCTCCTCTCCGGGATAAAGTGGTTCTGAATATTGCCGATGGAATTAAAGGCTGTTTCAACGGAGGGCCCGGCGCCAATCCGCAATTCTTCTGCGAATATAAAACCGTCCTTATCGGAACTGATCCGGTTGCTGTTGACCGCGTTGGATACGATATAGTTATTAAAGAAAGGATTAAAAGGGGCGTTCAGAAAGAGGATAATCCCCGGGGAAGAATTTTTATGGAGCTTTCCCAGAATCTGAATCTCGGTATTGCGGATCTTGAAAAAATCTCATGGTCCAAAATGGAATTGAAATAATACGCTATCTGTTCAACTTTTTAATATAATCGATGACCGGTGAGGATCAACTTCACCGGCATTCTTTAAAAACGGAAGTATTGGATATGAAAAAACTTATTGCCGCTTGCATAATTCTTACTGTAAACATAGCAGCTTTATCGACTGATAATTTCCCGAAACTGAACGGTTCGGAAATCCCGGGTGCAAAAATTACAAGGGAGCAGATATTTGACGGAAGCGGACTCTGGGGATATATTAACGGCGGGGCAGATATTTTCCTTGAGTACGGATTTGAAAATTTACTTCTGCAGGAAATTGAAATTGCCAATCAGAGATTTAAAGTTGAATTCTACCGGATGAATAGTCCCGAATCGGCTTTCGGAATCTATTCTGCATCGCATTACAGGTGCGGCCGCCGATCCGCTAAATTAAAATTCAACTGTATGACAGATTACCAGATTCAGTTTGCAAAGGGGAATTATTATGTATCAATAATTAATATGAAAGGAACCGCGGAAGAGCAAAAAATTTCCGGAGATATTTTCGATATCATTATTTCAAAAATTGACGCGCCCGAATTTGTTGTTCCGCAATTTTTTGCAAAGTCTAATCTTCTCCCGGTCATGGAAACATTAAAACATTTTAAAGGGATACTCGGAATTCAGAACGGTGTTCCCGAGTGGTACGATTACTTTGAGAAATATGACGGATACGGAATTTATCTTTTACCGGTAGAAGCAGGCGCGGTTATTGTGAATACCGCGCTGGTAAAATTTAAAAAAGAGAATGATGCGGATAATTTTATAAAAGGATTAAAGGGAACTGTTGAAACTGCCGGCGGATATAAGAAAATATCGGACGGAAATATTTCCAGAATAGTAAAACGTATTAACGGAACCGAAGTGATCTTTATGGAAGGAAGTCTCGATATAAAGGAAATGGAAAAACTTGCCGTTAAAATTCTTCAAGATTAAGAACCAATACTGAAGACACCCATTTTTTTAAAATATCCGACGTAGAACTTTTTTCCTTTCTGCAGATCGACATATTCGGATTTTATTTCGGTAAATCCCTTCTGCCCGGCAATATCAATAAATCTGTCTACTTCGACCAGCTTAAGCAGTTTACTGAGTTGCTTTAGTGATTCATAAGGCGTATCCGATACAGGAGCCGAATGCTCGCTCGGGAGCTGAAGCACAACACTCATAATACCGCCCCAATTCAGCCAACCGTAAATGTCCGCCACAAGTTTATCAACATCCACATACTCGAAAACAAGCGCCGCATGAACCAGATCAAAAGAACCCTTCCTGAAAACAAGTGAGTTGAGGTCGGCACACAACAGATTAAGATTCGGAAGATCCTCAGCGAACCACGCACGGCACTCGGAAAGAAACCTGTAATTAATATCGACCCCAAGAATCAGATCGAGTTCTCTGCCGATAAGATGTTCAAAACCGTTTCCGGTGGTTGAGCCCGGAATACAGACCGAACGGGGATTGAAATGATCAACAACTCTCCGGAATATCTCGTTAAGAACCGGAAGCTGCTGAACATCGGGCGAAGACATATGAGCTTCATAATCGGACGACGGTATTTGGAGCCAGGGATTCATAAATGCAAATTAACCGGATTTAATTATTAATATAGAGTCCTAGTGAAAACCATCCGCACCAGTGCCGGTAGGAGAAAGGCGCGGTTAATCCCATTCCCGAGTCGCGGAACGGTAGAACTTTTTCTGTAAATGTATCCGAATATTTGAACAGAACTCCTTCGATCTCTTTTCCTTTAAGATTAGTAACAATTTTATTTATGGTCATCAGTCCGAAAACAACCGGATATCTTCCGCACCATAAAGGAAGTTCCTGATTTGAGGTGACGGCGGGCCAGAGCTCTTTTGTAAGGTTAATTATTTTATCGTTATCAATAATTCCGTCCAGATTCTCATTGATAATTCTAATGTCGTTAACGGTTCCCTTTTTGTGCGCGGCCGCATCCATTCCGTATGGTGAATTGCCAAAATCCTCACCGTAATGATTTGCGTCGTTTGAGATCAGAAATAAAATATCCTTCCCGATTTCAAGCCGGTTTTCCTTAATATATTTAAGAATTATAGCGGATAATTTTTCACTTATTATCTTCATCCTGTCAAAAGGGATCTGTGGAATCATAACCGGTGTAATTTTAACGTGGGGATTGAAGTATTGCAGAAAAGGAATTAGAGCCTCGATCGAATGTTCTATCTGATGAGCTTTGTTACTTGTCATCACAAATTCTTTATCGAGTTCCGATTTAATCGCATCTCTTAAAGATGATACTTTAACGTTGCCGTAAGGCCCGGTCCATTCGTCGTATTCGTCAAGAATCAGAACATCGGATGGATCGTTCAACTCTTTCCGGACGGTTCCGTGTGTTACTCCGAATACAACTACTTCTTTTGTTCTTATCCGGCTGAATAGAGGATAATATACTTTGCCGGCGTAGAGATAATCATCATGCACCGAGATTCCGCCGATCAGATTTTTATCTGAACCGTTTTCAATTTTCAATTCACCTGATAGATAATTCATAAATGAATTCATCTCTTCCGCGCTCCAGCAGAATCCCACATCATCCCTGACCGGCCGGACCGACTGCGAATAGAGAAAGCCGGGTAAATTAAAAAACAAAACAAATATTATGACGAGCAGTTTAATTCTCATAGCGTTTTAACATCCTGTAATTGTCAGACACCGATCCTTGAATAGATAGCGTAGAAAATATAACGGCCGATTAACTCCTGTATCAACAGGATTCCGAAATAGAAAGCATAGTATTTTTTCCGTATCAAAACATTACCATCCATTCTATTCTTCTTCAGAATTAAAAGAAGCCAGACGATGGCGGCAATGATGAATAGTATCCGGAATAGCAGAAGAAAAATGTTATCATTAATAAGTAAATTGAAACTATCGTTAGAAGCACCGCTTGAAAGATAAACCGGCTGATAAATAATAATTATTAACTGAATTGAAAGCAGTATGAGAATAAATTTCGAAATCTTACTGAAAGTGTCCGCGAGATTTCCGGATTGAAACTCTTTAAGGCGCGAGAAATATTTTTCCTTATTCATAACAATATTAATTGCATGAAGTATAGCACCGCTTCCCAGAATCAATGATGTCATTACAAACGAGAGCGGTGTAAAGAAGTTGTTCCACACCGGTACGGTCTCGAGCATATAGATGAGAGACATTGAAGCAATTGTAATATATCCGAGCAGGACAGTTATAAGCGCAAGGATAAAAATTATTTTTCCCCCGGTTCCTTTTTTCATAAAGTAGATAAGAAAGATAGTGCCGCTGAATAAGAAGAGAATTAAAGAAAGTATTTCTCTGCTGAGCCAGGATGATTCCAGATTATTGAGAGCATTGAATGCGTTTAGAGGCGATCCGAGATGAAATGCCGCAATAATTACAGAAAGGAGGAGAATAAATCCGGTAACATTTAATATTGGTCGGCCTGCTACCGAGAAGACTCCTTCGTCTAGTTTCATGAATTTAACTTCGCGAAGAATACCCAGAAACATGAAAGCGCCCGCAGACATCTGAATCATTAATGTAAATAATATGAGGGGCCATTCTACCAGATGCATGCTATACCTCCTCCTTATTATTCACCTTCAGATTACTCTCCTTTATCCTGATTGAATCCTTATGCGGTTTAATTACAATAGCCGGTCTGGTTAAATTCTTATCGGGCAGAGGATGAATCTCGCTTATCTCTCCGTATTTTTTCCGGAGGTCATTCATCTCTCCGAATTCAAGAACTCTCATCGGGCAGGCATCTACGCAGGACGGGTTTCTACCATCGCCAATATAATCGTAACAGAGAGTACACTTGGACATAACGCCTTTATCATGATCGTACTGCGGGGATCCGTAGGGACACGCCCATTCACAATATCTGCATCCGATACATTTTTTTTCATCTATCAGTACGATTCCGTCTTTGCGTTTAAAGATTGCTTTAGCCGGACAGACTTTTGCGCAGACAGGATCTTCGCAATGATTGCATGCCATCGAGATATTGTAAGCAAGAATGTTATGTTTCCAGGAATTTCCTTCCTGAATCCAGCTACCGCCGCTCACTTCGTAAACTCTGCGCCATAATACTCCTGCAGCTGAATCATGTTTATCATTGCATGCGGCCTGGCAAGCTTTGCAGCCGGAACATCTGCTTGTATCGATATAGAATCCATACTGTCTGCCCATAATTATTTATGCTTTCTCCACCTGAACCATAATTGTATGTTGCGCATTTCCAAAAGCAAGGGGCGTCCATTTTTCGGAAGTCAGAACGTTTATGCATCCCCTCCTGTCAATTCCGTTTTCATCGGGAGTCCACCATCCGCCCTGGGGAATATCAATTACTCCCGGAAGTATCCTGTCGGTTACACGGCATTTAATAATTATTGTTCCTCTATCGTTGAAAACTTTTACTTCGTCGCCGTCTTCAATGCTACGGTCGGCGGCATCGATCGGATTGATAAAGACTCTCTGCGGAAAAGCCCCGTCGGTCCATTCATTATTATCGTGAGTCGAGTGAACGCGCGGCATATAATGATGGCCGAGTGCCTGTAGCGGATAACTTCCGGCCTCTTGGCCGAACGGACTTTCCCATTCCTGAATATATTTTGGAACAGGCGGAATTGTGCCGTGGGAATTCATTTCGAATAGTGTCCTGGAAAAGATTTCAATCTTTCCTGAAGGAGTTTTAAGAGGATTTTTTACTGGATCCTGCCGGAAATCCCTGAAAGCAATTTTGGGATCGGTAATCGGAAGTGAATAAACTCCAGTGTTGCTCTTTTCAAATTCTTTGAGAGAGGGAACGTTTGGGAAACGGGTTTTGCGGTATTCTTCAAGCGACCATTCAATCCACCCTTTTTCATCCCTGCCTTGGGTGTAGAGGTCTTTAACACCGAACCTTTCGGCAATTTCTGAACAGATCCTGTAATCGCTCTTAGTCTCGAAAGGAGGATCAACAATTTTCGGCATTAGAATCACTTCGTCGCCGTATTTCCATCCGTCTTCCAGTCCCCATACTTCAAATTGAGAACAAACCGGTAGAACTATATCGGCAAACTTTGCCGTAGGCGTCATAAACTGTTCATGTACTACAATGAACTCTACCAATTTTTCATCTTCTAAAATTTTCGCGGTTCTGTTTACGTTGGCATGCTGATTAATAAGAGCGTTAGTTGCAACCGCATAGATCAGTTTAATATCGTTATCAAGTTTTTCGGCGCCAACCACACCTTCCGCGGCTGTCATTTCCTTTCCGCGGAGTACTGCTTCGGTCCAGAGGAATGTAGGAATTCTTGTTTTAACCGGATTGGTGCCGGTTGGAAAGACATTCCAGAACGGACCGCCGTCATCTGCCTGAAGAGCGATACCGCTTGCACAGCCACCCGGTATTCCGATATTTCCGGTCAACGCAGCCAGTACGCACCCGGCTATTACTGAAGTTTCACCGAAAGCCCGCCTCTGCATTCCGTAGCCCTGATAGAGCATCCCGGGTCTTGCGGTTGCATATTCCCGCGCAATACGTATTATTGTTTCTTTGGGTACAGTTGTAATCTCTTCGGCCCACTCAGGAGTTTTGGGTATTCCGTCGCGGGTGCCTAATATATAATCTTTATAACTCTCTTCCCTTTCGAGTCCTTCGGGCATTTGAGAAGAATCAAAGCCGACGCAGTATTTATCCACAAAATTTTTATCATAGAGATTTTCCGTAATCATCACATAGGCCATTGCGCTCATCATTGCGACATCGGTGCCGGGCCGGATCGGGATCCACTCATCAGCCAGAGCAACGGTACTCATAGACATTCTCGGATCAATGCAGATAATTTTAGCGCCGTTCTCTTTAGCTTTTTTTAGAAAGAATTCACTGTTAGTACCATCGCGCATTTCGCACGGATTCCAGCTCCACATAATAATGTATTTGGAGTTGACCCAGTCCTGCCTTTGATTACCGGTAACGCTTGTTCCGAATACATAAGGAGTTGCTTTAGAAATAGCTGCCCAGCTGTAGCTGTTATAAAATCCGAGTGAACCGCCGATCAGGTTGAATAAACGAACAGCGGTTTGCCTTCCGTTTACCTGATTATAACTTCCCGTACCGTAAGGGACATAAATAGAGCTGTTGCCGTAGGTGTTTCTGATTCTATTAATCCCGTTTACAATTTTATCGTAGGCCTCGTCCCATGTAATCCTCTCAAATTTTCCTTCGCTTCTTCTGCCTACTCGTTTTAAAGGATATTTCAAGCGGTCGGGATGATACTGGCGCTTTCTATAAGCTCTGCCTCTAATGCAGGCACGGAGCTGGGGGTCTTCAATTGAATCGCTGGGACGGTCGTCTGTTTCAATGCGGATTATTTTTTCATCTTTAACATAGACTTTAAGGAGGCATCGTCCGCCGCAGTTATGAGCCGGGCAGCCTGTGCGGACTATTCTGTCGGCAAAAACAAAGGGGCGTGTCTTGGATTCGAACGAGGTAACAACACCGGAGATTCCGCCGGCTGTAAGCGCGGTTGCGCCGAGAGCCGAGGACCATTTTAAGAATTCACGTCTCGATAAACCGAACGGATTACTACTGCTTTCTTCCCTTTCTTTCATCTGATTTGAAAATACCGGTATTAAATTCCTATGCAACTTAGCTGATTGAAATTAAAGATGAAAGCTACTGATACTGATTTCTATTATTACTGATGATAAAATAAAACCGGCTCCATCATGGAGCCGGATTATTCACTATTATAATTTTATTTCAAATTGATCTACCGGGTAATAACCTCTCTTAACAATTCCGGCTCCTTTAAATAATGCCCACGCCGGCATTGTCTGATGCGCTTTGGTCATCTGATATAACTGCTGCGCGCTGTTCCCGATGAAGATGTAGATTGTCTTCGCGGGATTATACGGATTGGGATAAGTTAAATAGAGCCCATCGTCATTATTATTGTAAAGCTGACCGTTCCATTTAAAGAAATATTTTCCGCACTCCAAACCTAATTTCTTGAAAATATCGGCGGCAAAGGAATTTTCCGAAGGCCCTCCGAGAATTATCAGATCGTTCACTGCCAGATCATCACGAGAGATTTCACTATCCTTAATAAGGGGCTGAAAAACTTCGGTGAATCTATCTG
Organism: Melioribacteraceae bacterium; assembly: GCA_035362835.1. Lineage (NCBI taxonomy): Bacteria > Pseudomonadati > Ignavibacteriota > Ignavibacteria > Ignavibacteriales > Melioribacteraceae > Melioribacteraceae bacterium. Next base: position 1,455,194 of record DAOSDY010000001.1, on the reverse strand, counting down.
CAACCATCTTCTGATAGCGAAGACCGATAGTATGATTGGCTTCTATCTGCTGAGAAGTTCCGTAGATTATCCGGACGTTTGCGTAATCATCGAAGAAATTCTGGGATGTATAATAATTACTCCGCTGAACCGGAACATCATTTCCATAATTGAAAAGTATTGCGGAAGGTTTTTCCCTCACCAGAAAGTCGAAACTCTGGTCAGCATCTGCAACCTCTATCAGTTTAAGAATTCTCTCTTTACCGTTTTCAATGGCAATAGTCGTAAAAAAGCGGTACGGTTTATTATCCTGTTTAACATTCACTTTTACTTTCCAGAGATCGTCAACCTGCCATGTTTCCGCAGAGAGAGTCAGCGCCGGCAGATCCTCTCTTTCAAGCCACTGCATAACAAAATCATTCAGCTTTTTCCCGGTTGATTTTTCGGCAATCCTAATAATCTGCTCGTTGGAAATATTTTTTTCTTTGAACTCGTTATGAATACTGTTCATCAAACCGGAAAACGTATCATTGCCGAGTAATAATCTTAACTGATGAAGAAGATAGGTTCCTTTTATCCTCGGTATCTGGTAATTATTATATCTATCATAAACGGTCAAAGCATTTAACGGGGCTAGGTTTCCTTCTTTATTAATATTATAGAGGAGTCGGTAATTAAGTTCTGTCAGTTCATCCTTAGAATAATTAAACGCCGGTTGCGGAGACGAAGGCATTTGTCTTAAATAATTATAATATGATGATGTTGCGCTGACAAACCAGTTCTCCTTACTACCGGCTGGATACACTGTTCCTTTCCATAATCCTTCTTTACTGAAAGAATAAACATCTTTAACATCGCTGAACTGATTCGATAAATTCTTAACGGTCGGTTGTTCCGGCATTTTATCTTTCAATTCTTTCAGGCGGTTGGCTACATAAACCGGATTTGCAACTGTATAACCCAATGTAAACCGGGGTACAGAGTTCGGCAGATCGGGCATCCGTCCGTTTTCACCTACGAACTGCTCGCGCAGAGTTACTTTTCCGTTATGAGCAAAGAACATCAGGTTCTCGGCCATTTCGGAAGTGGTTACTTTTCCGTCGCAAGCGTGAGGCCTGTTGATAGGCGAGGAATTCCAGAGATCGAATGCCGCATGCTGGTCAATCTCCCCTTTCTTTTCCTGATAGAAATTCCAGAACGCAATATCACGGTTGGCGGGACGCCATATAATATCCGCGGGCGATTCATCGGAATTCTGTATATACTCTTTCCTAACCTCAAGATCTTTGTTGTTGTTGTTGCTCCAGTAAAAATCCTTCGCATCGCCGTACCAGTCCTGCTTCGAACTTCTCCACAATTTCCATTTGTATGTACCTAAAAGCAGGATTCCGATTTCATTTCTCTTAACATCGCCAATAAGCCAATCGTTGGTATACATTCCGTTGTTCTTTTCAGTCATAATTTTTACAACATCGTCGATGCTGTTAGCGTACTGCGCCGCTTTACGTATCCTGTTCGATTGCGGTATTCCATCGGGATTAAAAGGAGTCTGCTGTACGGTTGTCTCTCCGAGCATAATTCCGGCGCTGTTCATATAAAAATCTGCACCCGAATGAATTCCGCCGGGATAAGTCTGATAGACGAGCCGGTTCCCTTCCGAGGGCTGAACATCTGCTATAACATTCCAGTGATAACCTGTATAACCGCCCCACATAAAGATCTGACCGTAAACAATTCTTCCGTCTTTTGTAGCGGAGTTGTTCGCAAGAAAAGCAGAACATTTATGAAGCCGTTCCTGGATGGAAAGTTCTTCCTCGTTTGATAAAAAACTCTTTCCGGTAAGAGGATTGGGAGTAACGCGCAGAGCGCTCTGCATATAATCGAGATCGATTGATGAATTGATTGCCACTATATCGAGAAGATCTACCGGACGGTCAAAGACTTTAGCGCCGTTCTTTGCTGCGCCGTCGGCAATTCCTTTCATCTCCGTCAGATATTCATCATCGTACTTGCGAAGGAGCATAGCGTCCACCTGAAATTTCGTACGGTTCCATCCGCCCTGAGGATCTGAGCTATTATAATTAACCGCGAGTTTTTCGATAAACAATTTTATTTCATCGGCGAGAAGATATCCGTACTGATAACCTCTCTGGTAAGGTTTTCCTTCGATATGGACAAAGATCCATCCTTTATCCTCGTACCTGAACGCAGGGCCATACCACTTAACGGTTTCCAGAGGGATATACTCCGAGATATCCGTTACTTCAGTTAATTCAATATCATCGAACCAGACATTACCTTTTGCTTTTCCGTTGTAACCGAAATTGAGCCGGACGTTATCTTTTGCTTTCGTCGCAACAAACATTACTTCAATTTTCTGCCAGTCTCTTGTCGATCCGGCGGAAGGAGAATTGTTTGTAAATGGGAAAGACTCCATAGTTAAACACGCAGCAACAGGAGTCGGATACTGATCGATAGGATCTGTGTAAGCGTTCTCTGTTTTAATCCATCCGCTCAGTTTATATACATGTCCAACTTTTAGATTTATCTCTTCCGAAAGAATTGTGCTCTGATTCCATTGATCATGACTCATCTGAAGGCTCTGTGAACCCGAATAAAAAACTTTATTGTTCAGATTAACTATTGAGCCGGCAATTACCGACCAGTTTTCCGCATTCCCCGAACCGCCTGATTTTTCGAAACCGGGATTTTTCAGAGGGATAAGATTTTTCTGCGCCGGCATTATTCCGCAGGTAATAAAAAAGAATGCTAACAACAAAAAGATAATTTGTTTTCTCATTTGGCATCCGAAATATTATTATAAGTTGGGGGTAAAAATAGGGATAATGATATATGATTTGAAAGTGAAAACGGCAATCAAATACTGTTTGATTGCCCGGTTTTCAGATTAATAGAAAATTTATAAACAGAGGTCAGAAATAAACTTTTTTCTGAGCGAGAGGGCTCTGGCTCAGCAGATCAACAACAAAAGTTTCCAGGATTGCCAGATAGGATTCCTTATTCGGGAGGGAAAGAAGTTTCTGTTTAGCCTGCAGTTTTCCGAAAGCCGCAACCCTTCCTTTAAGATTATCCCAGAGAAGATATTCAATGCCGGCAACCATAACAAAGAAGGATTCGGAGCCGCGGCCCATCGTCACTCCTTTTTCGTCGCCGCTCTTATTAAAGTAAGCATCTTCAACAAAGAAAAGATAATTAGGAATGTTCTCCTCGTATGAGAATCCCCTTACATCCGGAATATAAACTAATTGAGTTGAATCGAACTCGTTTCCGGGGGATTTGTATTCGAATTTTAGAGGCGATTTAATTGATTCCTTATTTGCTTTTACAATTTTTGCAAAAGTATTCTCTGATAACAATACTGGGATATAATTATCAATTAATTCAATCTCTTTTGATGTGAGCATCTGCTTGGATGCGTTTTTTCTGTTGATAAATTCAGCAAGCTGGTCATTTTCCAGCAGAGATGAGATAAACGGCATTATAAGGATCTGAACACCGGACTGGTTCAAATTTTTATATTCGGGAGCTACATATGTGAATCTGTCCGAAACAGAACACGAGTTGTTTACGAAGACTATTAGGACAAGAAGAGCAAAAAGCGATATTTTTTTCATATAAACCACGCTGGTTTTCCTTTAAGCAATACCCGCACAAAAAATAATTTTGTTATAATTCAATTTCAACACATAAATATAGACGATAAATAATTAGGAAAGTTTCCTATAAACTCTATTTTTGTATTAAATTTTCACCGGAGATTTAATGAATCCTTTACTATCAAGAACAGCGCTTGGATTGTGGCGGGCGAAAATCTGGAATTATTCCAGATCCGGTTTGGAGAAACTGATTTCCGGCTCAATCGATCTCGGGATTAATACCTTCGATCATGCCGACATATACGGCGATTACGAATGCGAAGGATTGTTCGGAGAAGTTCTAAAATCGAATCCATCCCTCCGCAAAAAGATGGCAATTGTTACCAAGTGCGGTATTAAACTTACATCATCAAAATATCCGGAGCGGAAAATTAAGTATTACGATACGGGTAAAGACCACATTATAAAATCTGTTGAAAACTCACTCATGAATCTGGGGACAGATTTCATTGATCTGCTTCTTATTCACCGTCCGGATCCTTTAATGAATGCCGACGAAGCAACCTGGGCTTTTACCGAGTTAAAAGCTTCAGGTAAAGTATTACATTTCGGAGTATCGAATTTTCTGCCTCATCAGTTTGATCTACTTCAATCTCGGCTTCCGTTTCCTCTGACTACAAATCAGATAGAAGTTTCAGTATTAAATCACGAGCATTTTGATAACGGCAACATCGATTTTCTTCAGCAGAAGAAAGTGGTTCCGATGGTCTGGTCTCCTTTTGCAGGAGGAAGAATTTTCTACGAGGAGAGTGAAAGTGCGTTAAGAACACGAGCCGTTCTGAACGAGCTTGCATACAATTACGGAACAAACGGAATTGAACCGATTGCCGCCGCATGGCTCTTTGTTCACCCGGTTAACTTTGTTCTAATTTTAGGAAGCGGCAGGATTGAAAGAATTAAAAACGCTATCGAAGGAGTTAACATTAAACTGTCGCGGGAGGAATGGTTCCGGGTCTGGACAGCAGCAAGAGGGCGGGACATTCCATAATTCAAATCATCATTTAAAATAAAAAACCCCGGCATTACCGGGGTTTTCTGTTTTTCCGATATCAATTAAAATTCAGTATTAAGCCGGCCAAGAACATTCATCAATTCAAATTGTTTTGTGAAATAGCTGTACTGAGCCTGAATATCATTATTCTGCGCCTGAAGATAATCCCTGTACGACTGCTGCATTTCAATAAATGTAGCTGAGCCGAGTTCATAATTCTCTCGTTTCATATTCCAGTTCAAGCGCGCGGATATTAGGCTTTTATTTGTTACTTCTACCTGAGTCTTCGCGGTTTCCAGATCCAGCAATGTATTTTTAACCTGTGCCCGGATTTCTTTTTCAAGAGCATTCAGATCCTCGGTTGCATTTTTTATCTGAACTTCTGCAGATTGAATTGCAAACTCGGTATTCCATCCGGAAAAAATAGAAAAGTTTAATGAAAGCCCCATACTGAAAATTCTCCGGTTAAAAAGATCCCCCGGTCGTATGGCGCTTGTAGAATACCGGTAGTTTCCGCTCACCGTTGGAAATAATCCGGAGCGGGAAATAGTGAGCTGATACTGCGCGCTTTCAAGTTTAAGTTTCTGACTCTGAAAATCTTTTCTACTTTTTAACGCGGCTTCAAATAACTTTGTCTGATCATCACGAGAATCGAAATAATTAAAATTAACTGACTGCGGAGCTTCAAACGTATATTCACCCGTTATATCGAGCGTGAGATATTTGAGAAGATTTATTTTTGCTTTTTCATAGTTGTTCTTCGCCTGGAGGAACGCGAGTTCCGAATTTGCCGTTTGTACGTCCTGGGCATATACATCCGAGACGGTAATCATATTTAGATCGAGCATCTCCCTGATTTTATCGGTCAGATTTTTATTATAAGTATAATTCTCCTCCTGGAACTTGAGAAGTCGCTCGTAACTTATAATCGAGAAATATAAGCTGGCGGTCTGAAGTATAATATCCTGTTTCAATTTGTCTAGGTCGAAAAGTGCAGAATTAAGATTTGTCTCTTTCTGTTTGATATTGGCGTAATTCGACAAGCCATTGAAGAGAGTGACATTTCCGCTAGCCGAGAGTGAATAACTCCTGGAATCGATTTGCGATGCCGGAATAATCTGTTCCCTGCCGAAGAAATCGAGCTGAGTACCCCCGTCGTCATTGGTTCTCGACCATCCCCATGAACCGCCAATTCCGAGAGACGGCAGTAGATCCCCGTAAGCATTTTTTACACTCGCTTCGGTGGTAAGGAGAGTGTTCTGTGATTTTACGAGATTTGTGTTGCTGTTAAGCGCGATTGAAATCGCCTCGTTCAGAGTTAATTTTTTCTGTCCGAAAGAAGTTGTAAACAGAAGAAAGGTTGTAATAAAAAGAAGATAGTATTTGTAATTTTTCATTCTAGATCTCTAATATTTTCTGTAATAACCGGACCGGCATAAGCCGATCCATTTGAATTCTTATTCATATCTTAATGCATCAATCGGATTAAGTCTGGATGCTTTTCTTGCGGGATAGAATCCGAAAAAGATACCGATTGCGCCGGCAAATCCGAAAGCCAGAAGAATAATTTCGGGTTGAATGTTAGCCACCTGGCTCGTATAATTATTCAATATATAAGCAACGCCGAAGGAGAGGGCCACTCCCAGAATCCCCCCTGCAAGACTTAATACAATAGCTTCGGTAAGAAATTGAATCAGGATATCCGATGCGCGAGCACCGATCGAAAGTCTTATACCGATTTCCCTGGTTCGTTCTGTTACGGAAACAAGCATAATATTCATAATGCCGATACCGCCGACAATAAGCGAAACACCTGCTACAGATCCGAGAAGGATAGTAAGAATTTTCGAGGTTTCAGTTGCGGCTGTTGCTAAGTCCGCCTGGTCCTGAATAGTAAAATCATCGTCTTCACCCTGGGTTAATTTATGAGCGTCTCTCATAATTCTTCTCAGTTCCTCTTTGGCTTTCGGAATCTGTTCCGGTGTGAGAGCGCTTACCTGAATGGAGCTTATAAATCTTCCGCCCGATAATCTCTCGTGAACTGTTCTTGAAGGAGCGAGTATAATATCGTCGTTGCTTGTACCAACCGAAGTCTGTCCCTTCTCAGTAAGTACACCAATAATTCTGAACGGAACATTACGGATTCTAACCTGTTGACCAATCGGGTCATCATCGGGGAAAAGATTATTCGCGACTTCTGAGCCGAGTACACAGACTTTAGATCTTGCAAGAACGTCACGCTCGGTAAAGAACTCGCCCGACTTAAGTTTCCATGATCTGATTTCGAGGTAATCCGGCGATACGCCCTGGACCTGAGTAAACCAGTTTCCCACTCCGCCGATTATCTGTCCGCCGGATCTTACAATCGGAGTTACTCCACTTATAAGTGATGCTTCGTCTTTGATCCGGTCAACATCATCGAAGGTGAAGCGGTTAAATGTTCCCATGCCGCGGTTAACTCCGCCGCTAAGTGAAGCACCGGGTGTAATTACGATCAGGTTTGAGCCGAGAGAAGCTATCTGATCTTCAACCTGCTTCTGTGCGCCGTCTCCAATAGCAACCATCACCACAACTGCGGCAACACCGATAATGATACCAAGAGCAGTAAGAAGACTTCTCATTCTCGATTTCATTATACTTCTTATAGCAACCTTTAAAATATTTTTCACCTGCATAATTAATCCTCCTCAACCTGAATAACAGAATCTTCCTTCATCTTTTTCAATTCCTCTTTTGCAAAGAGCCGGTTTTTAATCGCGACATCCTGAATAATTTTTCCATCCCTGAGCTCAATTATTCTTTTAGCAAACAGCGCGAAATCCCTCTCGTGTGTTACAAGAACGATAGTAATCCCTTCATCATTAAGCTCCTGAAACACCGAGAAAACTTCTATTGAAGTCCGGCTATCAAGGTTTCCCGTTGGTTCATCTGCGAGTATTAGAGAGGGCTCATTTACAAGAGCGCGTGCAATAGCAACCCTCTGCTGCTGTCCGCCGGAAAGCTGACTCGGTACATGGTGCATTCTGTCGCCCAGCCCAACTCTTTCGAGTGCTTTAACGGCTTTTTCAACAGGATCTTTAAAGCGATGAGACCTGTCGTATAAAAGAGGCAGTTCAACATTTTCAAGAGCCGTAGTTCTTGAAAGAAGATTGAAACCCTGGAAGACGAAACCGATCTTATGATTTCTGATTGCAGCGTATTCGTTTGGAGAGAATTTGCTCGTATTATTTCCATCAATATAGTATTCACCTGAAGTCGGCTGATCAAGACAGCCGAGGAGATTCATCAAGGTAGATTTACCGGAGCCCGACGCACCCATAATAGCAACGAACTCCCCTTCTTTTATTTCAATATCAACCTTACGCAGCGCATGAACTTCAACCTCGCCAATTGTATATGTTTTGGATAAGCCGGAAGTCCTGATAATATTTCTAGTCAAGATAACCTCCTTAGAATCCTCTACCAAAACCCGGAGTCCTGTTCTGCTGTGTCGGATTTAATGGATTAGAATTGCTTGTCTTTGTATCTGCTTCAACAACTCCGGTTATAAGCTGCATTCCTTCCGTAATATTTCTGCTTCGTACCATTTCGGTGTTTTTCCCGTCAGTAATACCGAGTGACATCATACCCATAGCAAGCTTTCCATCTTCATCGAGATACCAGACTCTTCCGAAGTTTCTGTTTCTGCTTCCCTGCTGTCCGCTTCTCTGGAAGTTCATTCCGGATGCGGCACCCTGTCCGCCCATCTGACCCATTCCCATACCCATTCCTCTGTTCTTCAGACTATCGGGCATATTCTTTAATCTTTCTTCCATTCTCTTAGTATATTCTTCCATCATTTCGTCGGGCGGTGTAAAGCGGAGCGCAACATTAGGAACGATAAGCACATCCTCCTTTTCGGCTACATAGAAATCGACAGTAGCTGTCATTCCCGGAAGCAGTAACTTTTCTTTATTATCAGCGGTTACAACAACAGTATAATTGACAACGTTCGAGATTGTTTGAGGGCTTAATCTGATCTGAGATACTTCCCCTTCGAATTTTTTATCCTGAAACGCCTGAACAGTAAAAGAAACCTTCTGGCCCACTTTAATCTGGCCTATATCACCTTCATCAACATTTGCCAGAATCCTCATCGACGAAAGATCCTCCACCATTGTAAAAAGTGTTGGAGCGGAAAGGCTTGCGGCAACCGTCTGACCCTGTTCAACGTTCCGGTTGATTATTTTGCCGGAGATCGGAGCGGTTATGAAAGCATATTCAAGATTGGTCCTGGCTTTTTCGATAGCGAACTCGGCGGACTTAAGAGAAGCCAGAGCGGATTCGATCGCCGTTTTGGATGCAATAAAATCGAGTTCGGAAATAAATTTCTTATCGAATAGTTTTTTATTCCGTTCGTGTTTTGCAAGTGCTTCGTTGTATTGAGCTTTGGTTCGCTCAAGAATTGCAAGCTGATCTCTCACCTGGGCGGCAAGAAGTGTGGTATCAATAAGAGCAAGAAGCTCTCCTTTTCTTACCTCGTCGTTAAAATCTACAAACAAATTTGCAATTCTTCCGGAGACCTGTGTTCCGACTTCTACTGTAGAGAGCGCTTCGAGCGTGCCTGTACTTGTAATAGCATTTGTTATTTTACCTTTTTTAACCTCTACAAACGAAAATTTGCTTTCCTCCGATTCCCCTTTGCTGAGAAGAAGAAAAGCCGTAACAATAACGGCGATACCGATTATGCCGTAAATAAAATATTTCTTTTTCATTACATTGCCTTAATAGAATTAATTTATCAATTTGACCGCTAACGATTAATTTCCCGTCGGACGCATCTGCTGTCGTCTTGCCTGCATCTCTTCCTGGTATTTTTTGTATTCGGCCTTCTGTTTATCGTTTAAAACCTTTTCTACTTTTTTGTTTGATTCATCGCGGAGTTTCATCATTTTATCTCTCATTGCTTCGCGGTCTCCGCCGCCGCTGCTGAATATTGCCTGCATCTCTTCGGATTGTTTAACTAGAATATCTTCAATCTGCTTGGTCTGCTTATCATTCAGATTTAATCTTTCTTTAAGTTCTTTAACTCTTTCTTTCGGATCCATTCTCGGCTGTCCGATTACAACTGATAAGGATACAAAGAAAAGAAGTGCAAGCATAAAATATTTGCGTGACATGTCTGCTCCTGATGTTTTATTAAATTAATTCTTAATTAACGAGTGGTAAAATTAATAGTCGTCTTTCAATAAAACTACACTTTTTACCGCAAACTATTAATAAAGACAAATAAAGAGACAGGAAGGTTTAATGAATATTTGAAAATATTCTAATATTAATTGCAAAAAATACGGCCGGGAAACTGTACAGAGCGGCACGCTGTTCCGATTATCAAATTAGAGGATCAATTTATTAATGCATTCTTTAATTAGTATTATTGAAACTTATTAAGTCAATAAATTTAATCAGAAATCATTTTTACATATACGTTTGACTTTAACAATCGGATATAAATCGTTATGTTTGTCTCATTATTTTTGAATTATCTGGGATAATTATGGGAATAATCAAATTAAAAAAAGGATTGGACCTGCCGATCAAGGGAAAACCCGTTCAGGAGATATCCAATTCTAATAATGTAAAACGTGTTGCTCTCCTGGGTAACGACTATCCGGGTATGAAGCCGACAATGCTTGTAAAAGAAGGAGACACCGTTAAACTCGGAGATCCACTCTTCACCGACAAGAAAAATCCTAAAATTAAATTCACATCTCCGGGAAGCGGAAAAGTTGTTGAGATTAACCGTGGAGATATGAGAATTTTCCTTTCTCTTGTTATAGAGCTGAATGGTAATGAGGAAATTAAATTCCCTGTAACAAATCAGGGCGACCTGAAAAATCTTACACGCGAGGATGTTGTTCATCGCTTAATCGAATCGGGCGAATGGACATCTATAAGAGTCCGTCCTTTCAGCAAAATAGCGGATCCCGATTCAACTCCCCACGCAATTTTTGTTACGGCTATGGATACTAATCCTCTGGCTCCTTCGGTTGAAAAAATAGTCACTTTGAACGAAGGATATTTCAGGAACGGACTGGAAGTAATCTCCAGGCTTACCGAAGGCAAAGTATTCGTTTGTAAGTCGCCGGGAGCCAAAATACCGGTAATCGATTCACCACAGATTTCCGTAGAAGAGTTTCAGGGTCCGCATCCTGCCGGAAATGCCGGAACACATATTCATTTTCTTTCACCGGTCGGCAGAAAACGTTTTGTGTGGTATCTGAATGCACAGGACGTGATTGCAATAGGACATTTATTTGTAACCGGCAGAATCATGACGGATAGAGTAGTATCGTTCGCAGGCTCCTCGGTAAAAAATCCGAGATTGATTAAAACACGCCGCGGCGCATCGATTTCAGATCTGATCAATAACGAATTGAACGATTCCAACTTCAGAGCTATTTCGGGTTCGGTTCTTTCGGGCCGCGCCGCAGTAGACTCCGAAGCATATATCGGAAGATTTCACCAGCAGATTTCGGTAATCCCGAATCCAGTTAAGCGCAATTTCCTCGGCTGGCTGAATCCTTTCATAAATAATTACACAATGAAGAATGTTGTCTTTTCTAAACTTTCACCCTCAAAGGAATATGAGTTCACAACCGAACTTTACGGCGGTAAAAGAGCAATTGTTCCAAGCGGCAGCTTCGAAGAAGTTATGCCCATGGATATTCTTCCTACCTATCTTCTCAGAGCTCTTGCCGTAAAAGATGTTGAAGAGGCAGAACAGCTTGGCGCCCTTGAGCTTGACGAAGAGGATCTGGCTCTTTGTACTTTTGCCTGCCCTTCTAAATTAGACTATGGACCCATTCTAAGGGAAAATTTAACAATTATTGAAAAGGAAGGTTAATCCGTGAAGCTTTTAAGACAATATCTGGAAAAACAGGAAAAACATTTCCATTCAGGTGGAAAGCTGGAGAGATTCTACCCGATCTATGAAATGGTAGATGCTTTCCTTTATACTACTGCCGCTCCTACAAAAACAGCGTCGCATGTAAGAGATCTGATTGATCTTAAGAGAATGATGATGACCGTTGTTATTGCCCTTATACCGGCAGTTCTTATGGCTTGTTATAATACAGGTTTACAGGCAAATCTAGGATTACAGGAACTTGGCCTTGCAGGTTCATCCCACTGGCAGGCACAGGTTATTCAGTGGATTGGAATCGGTTTCGATCCTTCAAACATTTTAGGCAATTTTATTTTCGGCGCACTCTATTTTCTACCGGTTTATATAGTTACAATAGCTGTCGGCGGAATTTGGGAGGTAATCTTTGCTGTTGTCCGGAAACATGAAATTAACGAAGGATTTCTTGTTACATCTCTTTTATTCCCACTTATACTTCCTCCAAACATTCCTTACTGGCAGGTTGCTGCGGGAGTTACATTCGGTGTTGTGATTGCTAAAGAGGTCTTCGGAGGTGTAGGAATGAATATTCTCAATCCGGCTCTTGCAGGCCGCGCATTCCTTTTCTTTGCATATCCGGCTGAGATTTCTGGCGATAAAGTCTGGGTTGCGGTAGACGGATTAAGCCGCGCAACAGCATTGGCTCAATTTGCAGATCCCGCAATGACACCAAGCTATTCCTGGACCGACTCGTTCTTAGGATTCATTCCCGGTTCAATGGGAGAAACTTCGGCACTTGCATGTCTTATTGGTGCCGTTATTCTGATAGTAAGTAAAGTCGGCTCCTGGAAAATAATGTTCTCAATTGTGGCTGGCGCAACTCTAACAACATTAGGATTGAATGCGATTGGAAGCACCTCAAATCCGATGTTCGAACTGCCGATTTACTGGCATCTCGTAATTGGAGGATTCGCTTTCGGTACTGTATTTATGGCAACCGATCCGGTTAGTGCAGCTATGACAGAACAGGGTAAATACATCTACGGTTTCCTGATCGGATTTTTGACAATCATGGTAAGGGTTATTAATCCGGCATTCCCGGAAGGTATGATGCTTGCAATATTATTTATGAATGTTATGGCTCCAATAATAGATAGATACTTTATTAATCAAAACATTAAAAGGAGGCTAGCGAGAAATGTCGTCTGACAGCACTAAAAAAACGATTCAGGTGGCGCTGGGAGTATGTCTCGTTTGTTCTATACTGGTTTCATCCGCCGCAGTCTCCCTTGGCACCAGACAGGCTGAAAATAAACAGCTCGATAAAATTAAAAATATACTAAATGCCGGCGGAATAGATTATCAGAACAAGAATCCGAAAGAACTTTACGACAGGCTGATCAAAGCTGTTACCGTTGAGCTTGAATCTGGAAATATTATCGATCCGGCATCGAAATCGGAACTTCTTAAACCGGAAAATTTCGATATAAAAAAATTAAGCAATATGAGCGAGCTCAGTACAAGCATTCCGTCCGGAGAAGATATTGCCGGCATAAAACGGAAACCGACGCATATGATTGTCTACGAGGTTGTTGATGATAACGGTGAAATCGAAAAATATATTTTCCCGGTTCATGGAAAAGGACTCTGGTCCACTCTATACGGATTCATTTCATTTGATAAGGAATTGAAAAAAGTTGAAGGGATTACATTCTACGAACACGGCGAAACACCGGGATTAGGCGGCGAGGTAGATAACCCTCTCTGGAAAAATACCTGGAAAGACAAAAAAGCTTTCGATGAAAACGGTAACTACATAATTGATGTCCTCAAGGGAAAAGTTGATAAAAGCAATCCTGCGTCGGAACACCAGATAGACGGATTGTCGGGATCGACCCTCACAACACGCGGAGTCGACAACTTATTAAAATACTGGCTCGGTGAAAACGGCTACAGTGCTTTCCTCAAAAAAGTTAGAGAAGGTGGCTCCCATGAAGAGATATAAAGAGATACTGCTCGACCCTATTTTTAATAACAATCCGATCGCATTGCAGATTCTCGGAATCTGTTCTGCGCTTGCGGTTACATCAAAACTGGAAACCTCAATTGTTATGTCTCTTGCCGTGACTTTTGTAACGGCTATTTCAAATTTTTCGGTTAGTCTTATCAGAAAACATATTCCGGGAAGCATCAGAATAATAGTTGAGATGACAATTATTGCTTCGCTGGTTATTATAGCCGACCAGATAATAAAAGCGTTTCTGTACGATATAAGCAAGCAGCTTTCAGTTTATGTGGGGTTGATAATTACCAACTGTATTATAATGGGAAGAGCCGAAGCATTTGCGCTTCAGAACCCTCCGGGAAGAAGTTTTCTGGATGGAATTGGAAACGGCCTCGGCTATTCATTCGTCCTTTTATTCGTCGGATTTTTCCGTGAACTTATCGGTTCAGGTAAGCTGCTCGGATACACAATCTTTCAGCTTAACACGGAAGGCGGCTGGTATAATCCGAACGGATTATTCCTCCTCTCCCCCAGCGCATTTATTATTATAGGTCTGCTCATCTGGGCAATACGAACCTGGAAACCTTCACAAGTTGAGGAGGCATAGCAATGTTTGAACATTATTTAAGTCTGTTTATTAAATCGGTCTTTATAGAAAATATGGCGCTCGCCTTTTTCCTCGGCATGTGTACATTTGTTGCTATTTCTAAGAGAGTCGAAAGTGCAGTTGGACTTGGAATTGCCGTTGTCGTAGTTCAAGCCATTACACTGCCGGTTAACAACCTTCTGTATAATTATGTTATAAGAGAAGGAGCGCTTAAAGCACTCGGTTTGGGCGATTTGGATTTAACGTTTCTCGGATTGATTACATATATCGGTGTAATTGCTGCAATGGTTCAGATTCTCGAGATGGTGCTGGATAAATTCGTTCCCAAGCTTTACAACGCGCTCGGAATATTCCTCCCCCTCATTACTGTAAACTGCGCTATACTCGGCGGAACTCTATTTATGGTTGAACGCGATTATACTTTCCCGGAAAGCGTTGTTTACGGCGTTGGGTCCGGAGCGGGGTTCGCAATTGCAGTAATTGCCCTTGCCGGTATACGCGAAAAAATGAAATACAGCAATGTTCCCGAAGGTCTTAGAGGTCTTGGAATTACGTTTATTACTGTAGGATTAATGGCTATTGCATTCATGCTTTTTTCTGGTATTCAATTATAAGGATTACTTACTATGGACGGAATCAACATAATATTTATCGGCGTTGTAATGTTCACACTGATTGTGTTGGCCCTTGTTGGACTGATTTTATTTGCAAAATCGAAACTTGTTGCATCAGGTAATGTAAAGATTAATATTAACGACGATCAGGAAAAATCAATTACAGTTCCTATCGGAGGCAAGCTTCTGAATGTACTGGCCGACAACAGAATTTACCTTCCATCGGCTTGCGGAGGGGGCGGTACCTGCGGCGAATGCAAATGCATTGTTACTGATGGAGCCGGCGACGTTCTTCCAACAGAAAAATCAAAATTGAACAGAAAACAGATACGCGAACATTACCGGTTAAGCTGCCAGGTTCCGGTAAAAAATAATCTTAGAATAGAAGTCCCGGCAGAAGTTTTCGACATTAAGAAATGGGAATGCACGGTAGTCTCAAACCGCAACGTTGCTACTTTTATAAAAGAACTTGTATTAAAACTGCCCGAAGGTGAGAATGTGGATTTCCGCGCAGGAGGATATATTCAGATCGAAGCGCCTCCTCACGAACTCGACTTCAGTAAAGACTTCATTATAGAAGAAGAGTACAGGGACGCATGGGATAAGTATAACGTATGGCAATACAAATCGAAAGTTACAGAACCGATTGTGCGGGCTTATTCGATGGCCAACTTCCCTCTCGAAGTCGGAAAGATCATGCTCAACGTAAGAGTTGCAACTCCTCCGGCTAATCCTCCAGGTTTACCTCCGGGGAAAATGTCCTCTTATATTTTTGCGCTCAAACCGGGCGATAAAGTAACCATCTCCGGACCATACGGAGAATTCTTCGCGAAAAAGACTAATAACGAGATGGTATTTATCGGAGGCGGCGCCGGAATGGCCCCGATGCGCTCTCACATCTTCGATCAATTGTTAAGATTGGATTCAACTCGCAAAATGACTTACTGGTACGGCGCAAGAAGTGTGAGAGAAATTTTCTATAAAGAGGATTTTGATAAGCTTACAGCAGAACATAAAAACTTCACATGGAATGTGGCTTTATCCGAGCCTCTTCCGGAGGATAACTGGACTGGCTACGTTGGATTCATTCATCAGGTTCTGTACGATAATTACCTTAAGAATCATCCGGCTCCGGAGGATTGTGAATACTATATCTGCGGTCCGCCGATGATGAACTCGGCTGTTCTGAATCTCCTGCATAATCTTGGTATAGAGCCCGAAAATATTCTGCTCGATGATTTCGGCGGTTAATCTATTTAATCAGGAGTTTAGAATTACAACAGTCATTAGAAATATCAATTGCAGGGAGATGATAAAGTTTTTCATTGTTATCTCCCTTCTTCTTTTGTCTTCCTGCGGAGATGCCGGGACAGATAATCTTATCTCTATAACCGGGTCAACTATGGGTACAACTTATTCTGTTAAAATTGTCGCCGGGGGTAATTCACCCGATATAAATCCTGATGCTCTAAAGAAAAAAATCGATTCGGTCCTGGTTGAAGTAAATAATCAGATGTCTACTTACATACCTGAATCTGAAATCTCACGGTTTAATCAATACACTGGTTCTGAGTGGTTTAATATTTCAAACGACTTTGCGTTTGTTCTTGACGAATCTATCCGACTCGGGAAATTAACCGGCGGCAGTCTTGATATAACAGTTGGGCCGCTAGTGAATATCTGGGGATTCGGGCCCGATCAAAGGCCGCGAAAAATACCGACAGATGAGGAGATCTCCTCCAGTATGAAACTGATTGGGCTTGATAAGGTTGAAGTTAATTTAAATACTCCTTCAGTAAGAAAAAATATTAATGGATTAAAAGTTGACCTTTCGGCTACGGCAAAAGGTTTCGGAGTTGATAAAGTTGTTGAACTCTTAAAAGACCTCGGCTATACAAATATAATGGTGGAGATCGGCGGAGAAGTTCGTGTTTCGGGATTAAACAACAAAAACGAAGCTTGGAAAATCGGGATCTCTACACCAAATCAATCGGGAGAATTAAACCGGGTTGTTCCCTTAAACGAAATGGCAATGGCTACGTCGGGCGATTACTGGAATTATTTTGAGGAGAACGGAATTCGTTATTCCCATACAATCGACCCCGTTACCGGCCGGCCGATAACACATAAGCTTGCCTCGGTTACCGTATTCGATGCAACATGCTTGCGCGCGGATGGACTAGCAACCGGAATTTTCGTTATGGGTCCGGAAAGAGGATACAAATTTGCCGTTGATATGGAACTCCCTGTTTATATGATTGTTAAGAAAGGTAACGGATTTGAAGAAATTAAATCACCCGGATTCATTGAATTATTTGAAAAGTAAGAAAGGTTAATATGCCACAGTTAATAATTGTAACGATACTTTTTATTATAGCATTCTCCGGAATGGGTTTGGCTCTCCACTTTTCCAAATATAAAAAAGGCAATTCAGCATGCTGCGGAGGAGGGCATTGCGATAAAACTCCCGGAGAAAGTCACCGCTGTAAAAATTAGGAATAAATTAAAGCCGGCGGATTCAATTCCGCCGTTTTCTTTTTAGAACACCTTCTTATGTTTTTTATCATTTCTTATATTAAATTCATGTCATAAAAAACTTGAACGGACTTTCTCATGAAGACTTCATTCTCATACGCCATATTATTCTTATTTATACTTTCTTTGATAACATATGAATCGGAAGCCCAGAATAAATTAAACGACTTGAACACCGGTAAGCTTCGTATTGCGTCGTGTCAGTTTCCCGTTTCACCCAATATTTCCGAAAATCTCCAATGGATTGAAAAGCAGATGATCGAGGCAAAATTAAAAAAAGCGGATATAATTCACTTTCCCGAGTGCGCTCTATCCGGTTATGCGGGTGTTGATCTGGATTCTTATGAGAACTTTAACTGGGATGAGCTCTACCGCGCTACCGATTCGGTTATGACTCTCGCAAAGAAATTCAAGCTGACTGTTTTACTCGGTTCAATCCACAGACTGAGCGGAAACAATAAGCCGCACAACAGTCTCTATCTTATAAGTTCTACAGGCGAGTTAATAGACCGTTACGATAAACGGTTTTGCACGGACGGAGATCTCAAGTTTTTTACACCGGGAGATCACTTTGTAACATTCGAAATTAACGGTGTTAAATGCGGGCTTCTAATCTGTTTCGACCTGCGTTTCCCCGAACTTTACAGGGAGTATAAGAAACTTGGAGTTGATCTTATTTTCCAATCATTTCACAATGCCAGACAGGGTAAAGGAAGCATTCACCCTGTTATAATGCCTATTACTGCACAGGCTTACGCTGGAGTAAATTTTTTCTATATGTCTCTTACAAACTCCTCTTCGCCTCAAAGCTGGCCCTGCCATTTTATTACGCCGGACGGATTAATCAAGAACAAATCTTCTTTGAACGTTCCTGAAGTACTAATCTCGGATATCGATTTAACAGACAAGTATTACGATGCAAGCAAAAGCTTCAGGATGGATGCGATAAACGGAAAGCTGAACAGCGGAGAAACTGTGAAAGATCCTTTATCGGCTGACAGAAAATCATTACGCTGAAAAAAGCGTTTTATAAAACATCCAACGACTTTACGGGCATTCACTATTCAGATGCCTCGTAAACAACTTTTCCGTTTACAATCGTTTTCAGAATCTTCATCCGGTAATCTTCTATTGTAAAAAGAATAATATCGGCACGTTTTCCGGTTTCAATTTTGCCGCGATCATTTAGTCCATAGAGTTGTGCGGGGTTTGTGCTTGCCATTTTAATAGCATCTGAAAGTGAACATCCGGTAACCTTCATAATATGACCCACACCCTTATCAATAGTAGAGGCCGAGCCCGCCAGATTATTCTGGGCGGGATAGAATATTCTGCCGTCGCTGCTTAACTCAATATCCTCACCGTCAATATTCTTATAGACTCCGGGAGTCAGGTTGGCGTACATTGTTACATCGGAGGTTATGATGGTTCTTTCCGCACCCTTTACTTTGTAGAAAACTCGGATCTGTTCCGGAAGCAGATGGAATCCGTCGCATATTATGCTGATCATAAGTCCGTCATTCGACAACTGTGGCCAGAGAGGATTAACGTGCCTGTTGATTGTGTTACTCATCGCATTTCCGAGATGAGTGGAAATTTTTGCGCCGTATTCAACAGCACGGTTTATTATACCGGTTGTTGCGTTATGATGGCCCAGGGCAACTACAATCCCGAGCTCACTGCACTTCTTTATAAATTCAATCGCGCCTTCAATCTCCGGCGCAACCGTAACCGTCAAAATTCTCTTCCCTGCCGTTCTGTAATATTCCATAAATTCATTCCAGTCGGGCTTCCGCACAAAATTAATCGAATGCGCTCCTCTGTAACCATCCGCCGGCGAGATATAAGGGCCTTCAAGATGATACCCTGCAATTGATCCGAGAGACGATTCATCTTTTCTCGCGGATTCCAATATGGAAAGATTTTTAAGAAGCAGTTCATGACTGTTAGTTGTAAGAGTCGGGAGATATGTTGTTACACCTCTTTGCCAGAGTACTTTCGTAGCTTCAAGTACACCTTGAACGTTAAGCTCTGATTGACCGAAAGAGAATGAAACACCGTTTATTCCGTTAACCTGATTATCTATCAGTCCGGGCGCTATGAATACTTTCCTGCTATCTTCATTCAATTCAACATTTCTATCTATCTGATCTATTTTCCCATCAATAACTGTAATTGAAACCGGCTGCCCATCAAGGTAGAATATTCCTTCTATCTTCTGCTGGGCAATGGATGGCATTGAAATCAAGATCAAGATCATGATTATTAATAGAGTTATTCTTAAAATAGGGTAACAGCAAAATAAAAATTTCATAACCCACCTTCCCGGATTTTTAATAATCAGCCGCAATCAATATAAAAATTTATAAGCGAATAATCCGGCAAACATAACAACCGATAGGGTAAAGAACACACAAAACAAAAAAGCCCGGATCGGTTAATATCCGGGCTTGGTTTGTGCACTCAGCCGGATTCGAACCGGCGACCTGCTGATTAAGAGTCAAGGAAAAGCGCTTCTTAAAATGTTTAAATAAAATAACTTACAATTCCTGCAATAGTTTTTGCAATAGTAAAATTCACGTTTGATTAAATTACTCTCCCAATTTTATAGTAAGAAAACGCATCATGCATATTAAAACAAAGAACTATTTCATTAGAATCATTTTCCTTACCTGAGTAAAGGGTTTACTTCCGTCGCTTAGTAAAGCCTCTATTCTATAAAAATAGACTCCGGATGGGAAGTTACGTGCATCCCAATTTACAGTGTAAGTACCTGCAGGTTTTAATTCGTCCACCAAGGTTATTATAAACTCACCTAGGATGTTGATAATCATAATCTTGATTTTAGATTCAAAAGGAAGAGCATATCTTATGGAAGTAACAGGATTGAAAGGATTCGGATAATTCTGATCGAGATTGAAATCCGAAGGAATTGAATTATAATCGTCCTGAAAATCAACAGATTCTGATTCAGAGGAATAGTCTTCCATCTCTACTTTTAAGATTGCATTAACAGTGATTTCAGGACATTGACCTACGAGTGCAGGTGATGAATTATCAGTTACAGTAACTCTATGAACAGTGTTAGGTATACCACTAACTTTTAGAATATTTGTTGAAAGGCCATTATTATTTGTAATAGTTGTAAGATTATTAAAAACACCGCCATTGTCACATGACCATGTAAGAACTTTATTTTTGATTTTAATAGGATCATTGTCAACAGTGGATAATACAGCTGTAATTTTAACAGTTTTTGATTTTAGCGGATTATAGTTGGCAGCGGTGAGATTATACTTTGCAGGAATGCCTTGAGCAACAGTAATGAAAGGACTCTTTCCTATTAATGTCTTTGGAATAGAATTATCTGTGACGTTTATGGAATGTTTTGTACCACTAACGGTGCTTACAGTAAAAATATTTGATGAAAAACCATTTTCATCAGTAATTGTAGTTTGATTTAGAAATGCTCCACCTTGAGTAGATGACCAATTGAGAATTTTACCATTCTGCGGATATGGATTATTATTTTTGTCTACCAATTGAGCAGTTATGGTTACAGGGGAGTTTTTTTCAGGATTCTCATTGTTAACGTTCAATAAATATTTTGACGGAGGAATTTTTTGTCTAATCTCAACTTCAGAAAAAATATCAGGTTCACCATCAACAAATATCCGAACAATAGCAGTCCTGGGAAGATCTGTATCTTTCTGATATTTCACTTTAAGCTGTGCGGTATTTTTACCTGAACTTCCTTTAGTAATTGTGCACCATTCAGACCCCTGAACAATTATTGAACGCCAATTTACAATAAGATTACTTTCAACATTGATGTTAAACGTAGCAACCGCAGTTCCGCTACCGATACTGACATCAACATAGAGTGGGTCAACAGTAAATTTATTATTAGCTTGAGTGAAATTGGCAACAATATTTCTATCTTTATCTATTTGAAATGAAAAACTTGAGTTATTGCTAATAACAACTCCATTCTCTGTCCAATTTGCAAAGACAAATCCTGATAGAGGGGCTGCATTTATAGTAACAGTACTTCCAGGTGAGAATTTACCGCTTCCACTAAGCGTACCACAATCAGCAGGAGAACTTTGAAGAGAGATATTGAGTAAAGAACTTAAAGAGAATGCCGGACTAATTGTAAACGGATTAGAATCGGAAGCATCTGAAAGGCGGATTTTACAATTTGAAGAATTAGTTTGGGGAATTGTCCAAAGATACGAACCTTGAGCACCAGTGATATTATCAGTTATTAGATTCCAGGAAATTCCGCCATCTGTAGAATACTCAATCCTAATTAAATCGATATTATCACTTGACCAATTAATATTCAATATTTCACCAGAATTAAATTCAGATGAAGCGGAAGGAGACAATAAAGATAGAGACTGTTGAGGTGGATAAACCACGGATATTGGATCAGAAATACGGTGAGCCTGATTATGAAGGTCAAATATCTGTATTCTAAAATTATTTGAATTGATAGCCGGAACCTTCCACAAAATCTTCTTAGTAGAGGTTGGGATAGGCCCGACAATTAGACCTTGAGTATTAGTATTAAGATCTCCAAAAGCAATGTATACATTCTGTGAGGGACCATAATAATCCCATTTAATTTCGAGATCAGAATCACCCTGTAACACTTCTCCCCCGCCGGGGAAAAGATAGGTGAATTTTGTATTGAATATCTGGAAGTCCTCACTGCTCATAGAGGAAGGGATCCCAGAAGGAACCTGGCTAATTCTAACATGATAATTAGGGGCTGGCGTATTAGGTATTGTCCATTCATATTCACCAAGTTTTGCATCAACATTAGAAGCAATTGGATACCAGACAGGTGAAGCTGAATGAGGAGTATTAGAATAATCCAGGTTTACGAGTGAAACACCTATGCTGGTCCATTTAATTTTTTGAATTGTATTAGTTTCCCAGGTTTCACCTCCGTTGGGAGTTATGAGAGTGATACTGATCTTTTCGAAATTAGCAGTAAGATTCCTATCACCATTAGCAATAAATGTAAAAGAGGAATTTTCAGATACAATATTTCCATATTCTGTCCAGTTAATGAAAACATAGCCTTCATTAGGCAAGGCAGTAATAGTAACAGAACTTCCGGAATCGTAAGTGCCAGCACCATTAGTTGACCCAAAGGAAGCAGAATTAGACTTAAGTATAAGAGAGACTTTTGGCGGAGGATAATTTTCGCCTATGGCGAAATTTCCGTTTAATAATAAATGAAACGCATGAATAGGATAATCTTCCTCAGAAATCTGAGTAGAAACAACTCTAACCTTGCATTTAGTAGAGTTAATAGATGGTACAGTCCATTCATATGAGCCTTGATAATCAGTATTAGGCACATAGGCGGGATAATTCTTAACAATATTTATCCAGGTTAAACCATCATCCGATGAGTAATCAATATTTACGGAATTACAAAAAGCTAATCCTGACCATTTTATGGTATGGATAAGTCCGCTTTTTAGGAAAGAATCTTTAACAGGACTGGAAATTGAATTCACACCAAAACCGAATTGAGCTATCAATTCCTTGTTATCATCAACAGGGAAAGTATATTTTGAATTATAAGAACCGAACGCATAATTGTTATTAATTTTATTCCGCCAGAATAAAAACTTATAGCCGGGATTAGGAACTGCTGTTACTTCAATATTTTTCCATTCAGAGAATACACCACCACCTGAGACCTGACCCAAATCTGGCGGAGTAGCAGAAACATTAATTGTATATTTTACAGGGGATTCATCAAAATTCGCAATAATTGTTCTATTACGATCTAATGCAAGCGAAAAAGAACTGCTGGAGGAAAGAATAACACCATTTTCAGTCCAATTTTTAAATATATAGCCTCTTACCGGAGTAGCAGAAAGAGTAACATGCGTTCCGGAACTATAATCTCCATATCCAATTATATCTCCGGCCCCTTCAGGAGAAGACATAGTATTCAACGTAAAGAGAACCGGCGCAACACCAATGCTGAAGGTACCTGGTAAAATCTCGCATAAGGAATGAATTGGATAATCCTCTTCAAAGACATCTTGAGCAGCAATTCTTATTTTACAAGTATTGGAAGTAAGGTTTGGAACAAGCCATTCAAAAGTACCAATAAAATCAGTAGTACTATTCCAGGAAGGAGTTTGTTGTGTGATATTATTCCATGTATTTCCATTATCAGATGAAAAATCAATTTTAACTAACGGCAAGGCAGCAAATTTCCATTTAATGGTATAAGGTTTTCCCGGTTCAATATAATCACCGCTATTAGGTGAAATTAATTGGATGGAATGAGATTTAGAAAAGATTGCTTCAGCAGAAATATTCGAATTTGCTTTTTGATTATAACGGGAACCCCAATAATATGAGTTCTGGCCAGAATTAATATTCCAGTGATGAAATTTAAAATCCTGGCTGGGAAAAGCAGCAAGGTTAAGTTTTTCACCATGCGAGTATTCCCCAGCTCCACTAACAATACCGCCATTTGAAGGACTTGCAGCTACAGTGATATTATATTTTTTTAAATCTAGATTGATGGTAAATTTTCTATTTCGGTCGATAATGAAATAGAATCCTTGAGAGGAGCTAATTAAGTTTCCGTATTCAGACCAATTAACAAAAGAATAACCATCATTAATGTCAGCATTAATCCATGCTCTAGAGTTTTGTTTATAAAGTCCGGAGCCGAATGTATTTGCACCAATTTCCGGATCTGAGACAACTTCAACAGAGCAATAGCCAGGGGGAATAGGCAAAAAATTTGCGACAAGGGATCGATCACTGGTAACATGGAAAGAATAATTTGGACTTGAAGAAACATTAATACCGCTTTGATTCCAGCCGGCAAAATAATATCCGGAATTAGGAGTTGCGGTGACTGCAATAAGATCACAGGAGTTAAAATTACCACCGCCGGTTACACTGCCGCCAGTAGACTGGTTGGCAGAAACAGTAATATTATAGTCAGGTGATGAATTACCCCAGGTAAAATTAGCAAACAATTGTAAGTTAGAACCAATTTTAAATGTATATAGTTGATCGGAAGAAACAAGCTGTCCCCCACCATTCAGCGGACCATTAACCGACCAGCCAGTAAACATAAATCCGCATTCAGGAAGTGCTAGTACACTAACATTTGAACCATTAATAAAAGAACCGGAACCGAAAGTAAATCCCTGATCTCCAATATATGCAGTAGAAACAATATAATGAATTACACCAGTAGCAGAAACATCAATTCTTATGGGATTGACATCCGTACTACGTACTACAAGATAGCCTTGATATTTCTTTTCAACATCCGGAGAAATTTTAACAAATACATCCGCACTATTAACGGAATTATCAGCTTCATTTCTTCTAATGATTGCTTTATCGCTGAATGGCCCGTTAAAAGAATCAGAGATTAGAAAACCAGGAGCATTAGAATTGTTAACTGTAACATTAGTTATCAAATTACCGGCTGAAACTTTAAAACTCATTACACGAGAAGAACCAAGATCAACTTCACCAAAATCTATAAGAGAATTTGTAGAAACAGTAATAAAAGGGACAGGCGGTGGCGCACCGATACCAGTTAATAGTAAATCCACGTCAGGCGAATTAGAAACAGAATGTTTGATTGCGCCGTTAAAATTCCTTACTTCATAAGGTTGAAACTGGACAAAGACTACAGTTGAATTAATTTTACCATTTACTTGAGCTAAAGTAAGTGTGCTTTTCCATGAATCAGAAAGAGAAGTTTTGATCCAGAAGCCCGAAGTAGAAGTCAGCGTAAGATCGGAAGAAAGATTTTCAGCATTAAGAGTATATGATTTTACCTGAGATTCAGTATTTACAAGCTGCTGACCAAAGTCGATATTATTGAGAGACAATGAGATGGCGGAAGAACTAATAGAAAAGACCTGATCAGAAAGATCAAAGATCTGAGAGTTGGCAGTGCTAATAATTCTAATTTTACAATTTGCGGATTCAATCTGAGGGACGGTCCAATTTAGTATACCAGAACTTGATGAAATTGAATTTGCAATTGGAGGGGAGATCCAGGATGACCCGCCATTAATAGAATATTCAATCTTAACATTAGAAACATTTACACTTGACCATGATATTGCAAATGAGCTACCAGCGTATAATTTTTCACCGCCATTTGGACTTAATATCTTTATAAAACCATATTGACCACTGTTAAGCTCAGATGCTAATAAAGAGGCAACTATTGGAGAAGTATTAATCCACTTTGTTTTGAGTGATTCTTTTAATGTAAGGATCTGTTCATTATAATTATTCAGAATATCGACCTGATTAAACCAATCATTTATAGTGAGGCCACCTTCAATGAGATCAAAAATTATTTTCGCAGTTTCGGAAATATAGATCCCATTAGAAACAGAATAATTAATCATTGAGTTAATGGAATTTTTCACAACATCAATAATCTGTGCTTTTAAGTCACCTCTTGATTCATCGATATTACCGAGAAGAATGGCGAAATTGTTAAACTCTTCGAATAATATATGCTGAGAATAGAGATACAGACTTAAATCAGCATAATTCAATCTTGGATAACTTTGAACCGAGGCTTTAGAAAGAGCCAGATTATAATCCGCTTTCAATGAATTATCAAAATGATGCAGATAAGAATTGAGCAAGGCAAATAATATTTTGTCCTGGTCGGCAAATTGATTTACTATACCTTCAAAAAAGCCCACAAGGGAATTTCTGCCAAACATAGGAGAGATAGCAGCATTAACAGCCGCATCACGAACTATGACAAGACCTTCACTTATTAAAAGACGGTTATTTATATCATTTAAAGCACTAATATGAGTTTCAATATTTTCTCTGTCATACCGGTCATTTCTACTCTGATACGTAAGAAGTACCTTAAATATTGTTTCAACATCAGAGATTACATTACCATTTTGATCAAGAACCAATTTATAAGTAATGGTCTGATTCGAATTATTTTTGAAAGAATAATTTTTAATGTGATAGATATTACTTCCGATTTTGTAGTCCAAATTACCATCAGGCACATCATTGGTAATAGCCGGAGAATTAATGCCTTCAGAAATTATTTGATTTTTTAATAACTCTTTTTGACTTAATAAATCATTGCGAATAGATTTTGCATAATCCCAAAAGTCATATTTTGAATTAGTAATTCTAGTATCATCTGTAAAAGAACCAGCAATTTCATTAAGTTTAGATTCAATAGACGCAATAACGCCATCAGTAATAAGGGATTGAATAACTAAATAATAGCTGCCGCCCGGATTGCCATCATTATTCCCATCAAAAGCGGAACCGTCATTTGCTCTAAGCTGATCTGAGATTTCAAGAAGATATATGGTACCGGGTGCTAAATTGGATAAAGGAGTAATGACTACCCTCGCCTTATTGAATGGCAATGATTCATTATAATAGTTTAGAGTATAATCTAAATTAGAACCATCCAACAGAGTCAATTTAAAAACAGATGATGATATATTGCCGGTATTCAAGTTCTTATTAAAATTGATAACAAGATTACCGGTTAAATCGAAATCAACGATGTGATTGCCAGTGGCGGAAGGATTTGTGCTCTCAACAAGTAGCGGAGCCTGCTGAGCATTAATAGCAATGTAAATAAAAAAAATTAAAAAGAATTTCAATCGAAACAAGACGCTACAAAACATTACGGCCTCGATGAAACGACAAAAGACAATTGAAGTATGTAAAATTTATTCAAACATAACTAATGTCAAATTTTGTTGCAACAAATTTAATTAAGGATATCTTGTATTAATTAAATAATAAATAGTGTTAGTAATGTTTATAGTGACTGGTTTATAACAAACTAACACAAGTGACAAATTACATCAGCTTACTTATGAAACTCAATAATATTGGATTCAGTATAAGGATTACTAGAAATCATTGAGGAGATTGAGAAAAGAATATGGACTGCATGAATTATTGCAATAGAATTTTGGCTTGATACAACTCAATACATAGTCGAATAGATTAAAAAGGAAGACCCAACTCCCCCATCGAGTGAGACTTTGTCACTGAAAACTTTAACTGAACAATTAAGTTTATCAAGCCCTTTTTTAAGAGTACTTGGCGGAGGTAATTGAGGAGACTTGAATAAGAGTTTGGAAATAAAAGATTTTTTATCCGTTTGAGTGCGTAAAGTATTTTCGGATTGAATTAAATTATCCAAAGATTTCAGAGTAGATAGATCCATAACTGGAGTGACATTAAAATCGTGAAGCGAGGATTCAATTTCCTGCGGAATAGCCGAATTATTGTAAAGCAGTTTAAGAGATTTTCCACAGAGCTTTGCGAATTCAGATCCTACAGGTCCATTATTTGAGAAAAGAGATTTTGAAAAAAATAAATCTGCCTGTTCTTTTGTATCTGTTAGAATTAAGGCATTGCATTGGTTATGATAAACAAGGGACATAATGAGGGAAGAAAAAAGCGCAACTTCAGTAGTGAAAGGATTTGATAAAACAGGAATGCCTGTGCGCATTAATACCTGACTAACATAGGGCATAATTGGAGGAATTTTTCCGCCCGCAGAACTTTTAGCTGTCTTTTCTACAAAAATAAGGGCTTCTTGAAGAGTTAGAGGTTTTGACTGAACCATATTTCCTCCGCACAATCTTAAAAATAAATTCAGAAATACTTATAATTATTTAGAACAGAACCACAAGTAAATTAATCATGTGATTGTGTTTCACCCATATTGAATCTTATTAATATTTTGAATTATCCATCCAAAAGTGGATCCATTTAATCAGTTATTTTACCAGAAGCAAATCCTTCAATATTAATTTGATCCCCTGCTGATGCTTTAGGGAATAGAAATATCACATCGCAGCTTTTATGCGGATCAATAATAAACTTCATTTCCCCATCGACTTTGTTTGCAAAACTATAATAATAACCAGAACCGACTGGATTTTTCTGTTTGTACCGCATCGCAATAGACGTAGCAACTTTACCATTTTTCATTTTTACAAAAACACTCTTTAAACCATTGAATGGGCATTCAATTTCAGAATCGCTTAAATTAATAACAGTAAGCCTGACTGCTGAAGGTTTACCTAATTCTTGTTGAAGGTCCTCGCAGCCTCTAACACTTATACTTACATTATTATAGGAAATGGCACCTGGTTGGTTTTCAGTTTCCGGGAAATCACAAAGTGAACTGTAAGGCCATAGCTGAGCTTTTAAAACAACCTGTTTTTTTTCCTGAGCAAGCGTAAAATGAAGTTGTAGTAATAGAAATATAAAAGCAAAAAGGAAGAATTTTGTTCTCATAAAGAGACCCTCCTTAAGATACTTGAGATTATGAGAAAACAGAATAAATCATTCTTTGAATAATAGACTGGAAAGGAATTTTATTATTGCAGCAAATATTCAGTGATGTATAACTACTTGAGAGATTTCAGAAATGTGTCCCATTCTTCCTCTTTAACTATAATAAAACTGGGGCTGCTAAATCCATTAACCATTTTCTTATTTAATTAACATGGCATTTGAGATTAGCTTGGATAAAAAATAGAAAATTAGAAAAATCAATTCAATCAAATAATATATGCGATACCTTGTACAATTATATTATTAATTATGAACCAAGAGGAGTTAGATTTTGTATATATGTTATTCTTCGAAAAACTCAGGACCTATTGCTGATATAATGGCTGATATTCTACATGAATGTGGGTTGTTTCAAGAATGACCTGGTAATCTTTAGTAAGCATGCAGGCGAACCTATACCTAAAAAGTCTTTGCTGAATGAAGTGTCAAACGTAAATTGCTATCATCTCAAGATATTATGATAAGGAAGCATTAGCAAATACTGATGAATCAATACATGATTTAAATGCAGAGAGTTTACTGAATATTATAAGCAACAAATCTGACGCAACAATAATAAAAGTTCTGATAAATGATTAGGAGAGAATTAGGGAAAGAATTCCTTTCTTATATAGAAATACATAAAATGCTGAAATAAAAAAATATTTTGAAACTTTGTGGAAAAAATAAGATCTATCAATAATCGGATGCGCATTTGAATATTATCATTTAATAAGAATTGCCGTGGATGAAAGTTTATAGAATGATATTAGTTATTTATCCTAATCTGAATAGCAGTATAAATGTTTTTGCCATTGATTTTCGGAAACACTATAGAAATAGATAATATCGCTACCGACGCCAACTTTATTATGAAATTCAATCCTTGCACCAATCGGCAGCATTAGTTGGAAACGATTATTATTTAAGAAAAACTGGACTGCTTCGGCAGCTTCCTCAGCACTATTGTATGTCTTAACACTCATCCAATCTCCTGGTTCGGGACCGCCACCATCATCCCGTTTTTCATCAGCATAAACAGGAAGATTGAGTAATTCATTTAATATGTCCATTTATTAACACCCCATATTTGTTTACAGGATAATAAGAATTTTCTTAAACGAAGTTAAGTTAATAATTGAAATTATTTGTGACATGAAGAAAACAATAATATGAGACGGTAGACAGGTGAACCTAAACCTAAAAAGTTTTTGCTGAATGAAGTGTCAAACGGAATGAGGCAAAATCTTTTTATAATCTTTTGTGAACATAATGGTTTTTGAGCCCGACGATTTATTAATATCTGTTGAAGTCGGGACCAAATATTATTTTGTGAAGAACAATTTTTTTAATTAATACATTTAGCTCTATTGGGGGAAGTAATTTAGACCATTGAGTTAACAAATATTTCGGTTAAAATAGCCAAGCCCTATCAATCAGTGGTTGATGATTCTAATGATCCAAACTTATCCTGATACATTGCCGGTTAGTACCTTGGATTTTCTTTAATTTCTTTTATACTAATGTCGTCAAACCATGCTTGAGCGCCTCCATTTTTATAACTAATCATTGAAGCTGATAAAATTATTTTATCTGTACCGGCAGGGATCTTAAATATAATTTCCAGAGGTCGCCAGTTAATTGAGCCTGAAAATGAAAATTTAGCATCTGATGATATATTACCCACTAGTATATTTTTACTCCAACAATTTATTTCCAGATATGGAGTAATTTTAACATTCTTAGTTTTAATCCATGCTTCGAGTTGATAAATACTATTCTCTTTAAGGCCGTCAATTCTCCGGATCCATTTAAAAAGATATTTTTTATTGGAGTGTTTTCCGTCGATAAAAATCATTATTGAATTATTGCCCGAATGGGAAATAGTATTATCAATTTTTAATTCTGTATTTCCATATCCATAATTAGGTTTATTAGAGATCCATCCGTCAGGCATAGTGAGATTATAACTACTTTCCTCAAAACCTCCGTTGATATTATAAATTGAGGAACTGACGCCGCACGAAATAAACATCAGCATAAATAATAATTGTATTAAAATGAATATAGATTTCATACATGTAATTTCACCGGTTTCAGAAATAATATCTAGCACCAAGTGCAGCATCAATTCCGAATCCAGTTGATGTAATAAGGAAAAGTGTCGGAACCGCTTCGAAATAAACATCAATTGGTGCTGACCGTGGACTCCAGGCAATTCCAAATATTCCGCGCACTCCAAAGCTGGCACTGTAAGCAGGTCCTGAGTTAATTCTTCCGCCGAGACCATAAAAGAGTGGGAATTCCCCATTGGATTTTATAGCTCTAAAAGAATGCCACAGATAATCAACATGGAGTTGTAATCTACTAGCATTATGATAGTCGGGATTGTAACCATAGATTCGATAATCATCAATAGACCAGCCCAATCCGAATGCCAAAGCATTTGCATTCGACGTCCAATATTTTGAACTTATTCCTGTAGGTTCACCGACAATAAAGCCAATACCAAATTTTCTATTCTGAGCATATGTAATTGAAAGATCAAAGATCAGATAACTTATTAATGCAATATTTATGAATGATTTCATCTTTCGCCTCAAATTGTTAGCTATTCTATAAAAGAGGATAAACCATAATGGCTTATCCTCTCTCGGAGTATTCGGTATGCAAGAAGAAAAATATTTTTACCTTTATGCTATTTTTAATAATACTGGGCAAACTATTTGTTATTAAAAAAAGGACCCGGGATTAACGGTTCCTTTTCAATTAATTAGTTCATGTTTGACAAAATCATTATTTGGGAAGCAGCATTTATCTGTGCTGTTGTAGCACCTACAAGTGCCGCTTGGGTAGTAGACTTCACGGAATTAAAGAAAGTAACGTATGCATTAATTAATAAGTCCAGCGAGATTGATCCGACAATTGAAGTACTGAGAATTGTTTTTGCGGATATGGTTCCATTTATGCTTGAGTCGATTGTTTCAATCGCAGCGGCATGAGCAGATAATACTAGTTTTAATTGAGATTTAATTGCTAAACGGTATTGATTAAATGCATTTACCATTTGCTCGTAACTCACGGATGCTTTGAGCGAGTTGTATAATGAAGCACCGGCTGATACGACAGCGTTTACCTGTGTATCAGATGCCCCGGCCGCCTGAAATTGATGCCTCATTGCAACGCCAAGAACAAAGGCATACCGCTTACAATAAGATTGCATAACTGCTAATCTGGCATTGGTATCCATATTTACAGATGCATTAATAAAAGTAGTTGCACCTATTCTTAACAGTTCTGCATATATTGATGAATTTATTGAACTGTTGGCAAATACATAGGTTTCATAATCATTAATAATACTTTCAGTTTCTAATTCAGAATCAGAAGAATTATATAAAGCTGCATCTAGTTTTGCCTTTGCTTCTGTTCTTGCTTGCATCATTGCTTGTAATTGACTGTTCGTTAATCCGAAATATGAATTACCCGAAGCTTTGATATAGGTTTGTGATTGTGCTTCCATGGCTTTAATAAATTCTGTCTCAGCGGTTGCATTTCCTTTTAGATACATCGCCGCTTGACTATTTAATAATAGTTTAAGATCTGCAGCATCTATTAAAGTCGTTTTCCCTTGAGCGACTAATTTTATGAAGAGATTGCTTTGAGTTGTTGATTCAATAGTTAGCGGTGGTGAATAAACAGTACTGCCTGTTTGAACTTTAGCGGAAACAATTGCTTTTAACTCTGCATTACCCTGGGTTGCAACTACGATTAGATTTTCTACGCCATTAAGATTTGTTTCAAGGTAAAACCTTCCATTTGCATCAGTCTGCACTGATTGTGTAGAAACTGTTTTTAATGAACCATCAGCTTGAACCCGCGCCAAGATTACAGAGGCTCCTTGGATTGATGAGAAAGTTGTTTCAGTATTACTGGATTTATAAAGTGCTGGCGCTGTCCCGTTGTTTGATGAAATGCGACCGGCTACTTTTGCAGTACTGCCACCGGATTCGACCGGATTATCATCATTCTCACAGGCAGTAAAAATGATTGAAGAAGTAAGAATAATAGCGAAGAGCTGTATTATGGGAAGTTTATTTATAATTTTCATAATAATTCTCCTTTTTTAGAAATCTACTTTTGAACATTTATCATTTAACTCTGTAAGGGATTCCCCAGGATTTTGATTCAACAGCGGATTCCGTATCATATACAGAGTTTCTTGTATATGCATTTATTACTGCATGCATTCTTACAGCATTTGCGTTTGTATAGAAATTAAGTTCATAAACTTTTCTAAACGATGAACCATCCTGAACAGTTGAAACTATATCGAACTTT
Source organism: Melioribacteraceae bacterium (assembly GCA_035362835.1). Lineage (NCBI taxonomy): Bacteria > Pseudomonadati > Ignavibacteriota > Ignavibacteria > Ignavibacteriales > Melioribacteraceae > Melioribacteraceae bacterium. The sequence continues at coordinate 1,422,180 of DAOSDY010000001.1, read as the reverse complement.
GCTTTTTTACCGGGAACTCCATTCATCATAGCACCGTATGTAACAGTTAAGAAATCGGGATCTGATATATTACTCAATACTTCAATCCTGAGGTTAACCTTCTGATTCTTTTTATACCATGTTTTTAGATCTTTCCAATTGTATTTCCAATTAAAATGGTTCTCTTCAAATTCGTCATTATCGTCATCTTCATCATCTCTATCATGTTTCTTTTCCTTGCCGATTTTGAATAAGAAGAGACCTGGATCGGTAATTTCAACAGGTGTGCCATTCTGGGATGTCAGGGTAAGCTTTACTATTTGGATATTATTTCCATCGGTCCCTCCATAGGGGAGTGAAATGGCATTTACCTTCCAGTCAAGTGTATCATTACCAGTATTTGCAACTTTTTTGAAATGTATAAGTCTTGTAATTGTAGTAGAAAATGTTTTTTGAATTGTTGTATCAGTTCTTGTACGAATCCCGATTGTCGGCGGTTGAAAAGATCCCTGAATAATTAATTTCCCTTCGTAATTCTGCACCAAGGTGCCAACAGCCGAAGTGCTGTCTTTTGCAAGTATTAAATTTTTATCAACGAGAGTCATTTTTTGTTGAATATGAACTGGGTACAGATTTTTCCCTAATATACCGGCCATTGCTAAAGCTTCACTCTCATTGTAATTCGGTGTAAAAGAAGTTAGCGAACCACTGCCTTCAGCAATTTTCATAAATAACTGTGCCTGATTTTGATTAGAAGACTGAGGTTCAGTTATATCAAATGGATCCTCGCAGTTAGTAGCAGCAATTACAATTAAAGCAATGGCAAAAGATTTAGCAAAAATATTTCGGGTTCTCATATACGCCTCCTTTTTTTTATTTAATAGAATCCAAATGCAATGCATTTTCTAATTCTTCAGGTAAGGGCTTACAAATTATGTCGATTGCCGATTGATCGTATTTATTCAAATAGTAAGGCCACTTGTGATTAGTACAAACAACTACTTGAGGTTTATTGGGAAGATCATCTTTCATAAATAAAATATTTAAGAAGCAGCTATCCGGTGTATCCAGGAAAAATATGATAATATCGATTTTTATTGATTCTAATATAATTTGAGCTTCTCTTGCAGAATTCACTGTAAACACAACATCATATATGGAATTGAAATCTAAACCCTTAAATATTTGACCTGTTTCAATATGTGTTGCATTTATAATTAGTGCACTCATTTAGTCCTCTTGTATTATGACGTCCAAAAATTATACTGAACAAAAGTTTTTGTATGCAGCGAAAACTTGTAAAATCATGCAGTTGTTTTTACTGCATGCTGACAGAATATCTCTTCATTAATTAGAATGTAAGGAAATATTTCTCCTAAGTTGAAATCTTTTAATAAAGTAATAGAGTGAGAAGAATACTAACACAGCACCAGCAACCATAAATAGCAGATAAAGATTTGTGGGTGATAATTCACTTTGCCAGTTTTTCAGATTACTGTCTATTGTATTCTTATCTTCTTTCGTAAGCATTTTATTACCGATTAAAAGCGGTAACCAGTTCTTTTCAAGGATTTTGAAATATATACTATCAGCAAAAAGATGATATTTCAGTTCACCTTCACTACGGTCATTTAAGTTGATGTTTTGCATTTCCTTTTGAATAAAGGAAACCATACTATTCACGAACTGATTACCATCAGTAAAAGGATGCAACTCAATATTTTTCTCCTTAAAAATACCGTATACGCTATTCCATATATTTGTATTAATATTTTCATCCCATTCGTTCAACAAAGAATCAATTACTAATATTTCTGAATTTCTCTTCTTATCTCCAGCGTATACTTTAATCAACTTTGGACTTATCTGATTCCAGACCAAGCTTAAATCATTATGCTGTTTTTTTAATGATGAAAAGTCATCGGCATGCAGGCGTGTAACATTTATAAAATTTATATTATCGGATATTGTGCGGTTAATATTGTAGAACAGATTTTCATTTCTAATTTTTGATTTAATCTCACGTACCTCTCCAGCAGTAAGATTCGTATTATATTTTGTAAATTGTTCCAGCAAAGTATCGACAAGGTCACGTACAAGAAGGTCCCTCTGATAAATGTTTCCTCGTAGCTGCGCAATGAGATTATTTAGTTTGGCAATTGTTGCTTCATCTTTATCAGCGCGTGATTTTAGTTTATTGATTTCGAGAAGTAATAATTCATTTTCCCGGCTCAGACTGGACACCTGGGATTCTAACTCAGTAACCTGAAATGAAAGCTGTTTAATGTGTGAAAGATCGGCCCTTTTCGAACTTAATGCGTACTCAATATTGAAAAAAGAGGATTCATAATCTTCGGGGTATAATGCGTGATTCAAAATAGATTTATTATTAAATGATGAGTTTTTAAGATCAATTATTTTTGCGCTAATAAGATCCAACTCATCAACAGATACAGCATTTTTAATTGATTCTTCTATTTGTTTGTAATGGTATTTAAATTTTTGGACTGCTTCATAATCTGATTGTCCGGAAACTAACGAAACCATTAAGAAATAATAAATCAAAGAGATATTAATTAACTTTTTCATTTTGACCTCGTAATCGTTGATCCGATAATCAAATAGTGGCTTATACCGTCAATTAGCTCAATTCCAGATGATTTCATGTTGAAAACAGGTCTTTGCAGCGGCATATTGTCAGGGATATTTATTATTTCTTCAAGCATCATACCGCCTTGAACTGGATAGAAGACATAAATGTTTTTAAAACCAGCACCAGTGAAATAATAGAAGCCGGATTTATCGCGAATTATTCTGATTTCTTTACCAGGTGCCTGGTTAGAGTCCGCAAATTCTTCATAATAAATTGGTTTTACATTAATTTTAAAAGTATACCTCTTATCAGCGATTTCGCCTGAATTATCAATATTCAGAACACTCTCCATTGGCCAGGAAAAATCGGCTGGTTGTAGCACCAATTTATTACAGCCTGAAACAACCATGATCAAAGCAATAAACATTAATGGTTTCACTTACTCCCTCACTTTTTAGGATTATTAAAAAGTTTAGAATAAATAATCATTTACTTTAATAATTGTCTTAACAGTATTTACCATGAGAACCCGTTATAAAACTACGTCATGGAAGAATTAGAGTATGCAGTATTTCATTGAGAAAGGATGTAGCTGTTTTTGCGGCAAGTAAATCGTTTGGTTTTTATTGATAATACGTAATTAAAAAGTTTCACTCAATCAGATTGTTATCAATAGCATAACGGATTAAGTCGGCAGTTGATTTACGATTCAGTTTGTTTTGAATTCTTGTTTTGTATGATGCAATAGTATTAATACTTAAACTAAGTGAGTCCGCTATTTCTGTTATCTTTTTCCCTTGAGCCAATAATCTAAGCACTTCAAATTCTCTATTTGACAAAAGTTCGTGAGCCAAAGCATTTCTATTTTTTTGAGATGATAGAAATAATTCTTCCATAATTTCAAGGTTGAGATACTTTCCTCCCTTTTCAATTTTCCTTATGGCATTAATTATCTCACTGGGTTTAGCATTTTTACTTATATAACCATCGGCCCCCTGATTAATAGCTCTTTTGGCAAACTTTTCTTCCGGGAAAATGCTGAATACTAGAATTTTAGTTTCAGGATATCTTGATTTAAGATCTTTTACAATATCCAATCCACTTTTATCCGGTAACGAGATATCGAGCATTAAGAGGTCGATTTGAGTATTGTTAATAATCTCTTCCATTTCTTTTACGCTGGAAGCTTCTGCAACGATTTTAAGATCTTCATTTCTAGAAAGTATTTTCTTTATACCTTCTCTGATTATTTCATGGTCATCAGTGATTAAAATATTCATAATAATATTCCATAAGTATTATTAAACAGGTATACTAAGATTCACTGTTGTACCTTTTCCCACAATGCTTTCGATATTCAATATTCCTTTCAGATAAATAGCGCGTTCTTTCATGCCAAGAATTCCCATTGATTTACCAGAATGATAATTCTTTTCTTCAATCCCTTTTCCATTATCAGAGATAAGAATTTTCATTTCCTTCTCCCCTTTAGTAATATGAACAATAATAAGTGAAGCATTTGCATGGCGTAATATATTAGTTAAGGCTTCTTGAATGATCCGGAAAACGGCTACTTTGGAATCATCATTCAGATCGACCCCTTCTACATTGCAAGAAAAATCACATTTTATATTACTAATTCTCTCAATTTCACGACAGTATTCTTGAACAGCAGTTATAAGTCCTAGATGATCTAAAATATAAGATCTGAGGCTTACAGAGATATCTCTGACAGTTTGAATACCTTTATTGACAATTTGCTGGACCGAAGAAAGCTCTTCGATCACCTCGCTTATTTCAATATTCTGATTTTGCTCAAGTTGTTCCTGCAAGAAAGAAATATTTAATTTAATTCCGGTAAATAGCTGTCCAAGCTCATCATGAATTTCCCTGGCGATTTCTTTTCGTTCATTTTCACGCGCATACTGTATTTGTGCAGCTAAATCACGCAATTCCGATTCAGAATTGCGAAGTTGTTGTTCAGTGAGGCGAAGCTGTTCATAATTAAGAGATTTAATTATTGCTATTGATGCGTTTTTTGCGATAGAATTGATAAGATTCAGATGGTTAAGATCAATCTCCTTATTTGAATTATAGTGTAATTCAAAGAAACCAATAATATCACCCGAAGACCCAAACAAGGGTGCTCTTAATAACTTTTTAACACCATATTTTTTTATAATCTCTTGATCGGAATTGCTTCCGTTAATATTACTTATGAACAATGCTTTCCTATTTTTTTCTAAAATATTAATAATCTCTGAATTGTTAGTATAATGCCGGTAAAAGAATTCCCAATGGTCAATATTATAGATTCTTTTTACTACATAACTAAGTTCGGATTTCAAACAGGCAAATCCACTATTAGCTTCTACAAAATGGATGCTTTCAGTAACAAGAGAATCTAATATCTGATCAATATCCAGAGAACTATACAGCTGTTCTCCAACTCTCATCATCACATTAATTGTCTCTTCATATTTTTTCCTTTCATCAATATCATAGCAAGATCCCAGGTATCCGGCGAAATTATTTTGAAGGTCGTAGTACGGGATACCAAAACTAATGAGCCATCTATACTCACCGGAGTAATTTTTCAATCGAAATTCCTGGATTATATGATTACGCTGAATGAAGAATTCGTTAAAATTTCTAATTACTTTTTCTTTGTCATCATGGTGCAAATTCATAGTCCAGTCGGTCTTTAATTCTTCATCAATACTCCGGCCGGTATATTTTAACCATGCCTTATTGAAATAATTAAATTTTCCATCAATACCAGAACGCCAGACGGGGTTTGGAAAATCGTCCAACAGTTTAAGATAAAAATCCCGTGACTTAATCATATCATCTTCAATCTTCCTTCTATCTGAAAGATCCCGGAATACGGTCAAATAACCATAGATATTAGTGTTTTCATCCTTAAGAGAAGAAATTAGAGTATTAGACCAAAAGAATGAACCATCCTTTCTTAATTTCCATGAATCATCAATAAAGCTGCCTTCCCTGCCAGCAAATTCCAAATCCGATTGAGGTTTTTTATTTATTATTTCATCTTCAAAATAAAACAACGAGATATGTTTTTGAATAATTTCGTTTGAATTGTATCCTGTCAATAATTCTGCACCTTGATTCCATGATATTACATTTCCATCCAGATCAAGAATAAATATTGCTAAGTCTTTGACTCCATTAACAAGCATTTCAAAACGATTTTCGAGTCTTGTTTTTTCAATTTCTGTTTCAGCAATTTTTCTATAGTTCGAAACAACAGTTTTTCTCCAAATAAGAATCAGAATAATGACCAATAATAAATCACTAGAGATGAGTCCAAGAATCACAGATTGAAATAGTTTGTCAACCGGAAGATAGAATTCAGATTTATTAATTTTTGTAATCATGGACCAAGTTGTATTTGGAATATTTTGCATAATAGCAATTACAAGATGGCCGTAATAATCAATCCCTTCGACAAATCCCCTTCGAGTATTTATTATTTTTGCATCTGAAATTGCTTTTTTATTATTAAAGCCGGAAGAGTCCGGGTGATTTTCAGATATTAGTAATTGGCTTATAAATACTACAGATTTTTTATATGGTTTAACTAAAACGCTCTCAAGAGTTGTTTCCTGCCGTGCATAATTTGCAATTAGAGAGTGAATATTTTTATATGATGATGTTGAAAGAATTAGAGTATATGAATTTCCGTACATTGGATTAAGAGGTACATAGAATTTAATCATGTCCGGGAAGCTGTAATTTTCATCAGAATCCGAAAACACTATGCGATCATTAAGAATAGCATGTACACATAGAATAGAATCGGTTTGATAAATACTTGTGTTTAGATTAGTTGTTGAATAAACGATTTCTTTTGAATTTCTCACGAGTAATATTTCATCATATCCATAATAATACTTCAATGCAGCAAACCATTGGATTAATTCCGGGGATTTATCAGCAGAGGATGATATAGACGCAAGACTTTTAACCAGTGGTTCATTTACTTTCAAAACCTCCAGTTGCGCGATTCTTCCTTGCAGCCAATTATTGAGTTGAGATTGATTGAATTTTGCAGTAGATGAAAGAAAAGAGAACCGATCGTCAATAATTTTCGCTTTTTCGCTATTATAATATGAAAAGAATATTAATATCAGGACCATAGTAATAATAAGATACAATGCTGAAAAGAATATCAGAGGTTTTTTAAAAATGTGAGCACGATATTTTGATAGTGATTTTATCATGGCAAATTATTTACTACCGGGATAATATGACGCTATCATTATATTCCCCTTGCTAGTATAAATTCGCTTCATTCATAGCGAGTGATAAATCTTCATTATACTTTTATAATCTAATTTGTAAAAATAACTTTACAACTATATAAATTATACAGTAAACAAAAAGATTGATAACGTGATATGCTTCACAATACAGGATGTAAGAGCAGTCTAAAAATAATTCCAATTGCTGATACAATAATTCAGGGGTTTAATCTTTATTTACAATATAGCAGATTGTCGGAATAATAATGAGGTATATAAACAAAATAATTTATATTTATTTGAGTTATAAATACTCCCCTGTATTATTTTGCGAAACATAATTTTTCTTTTAGCTTGGTTTTTATATTATACATAAAGACTTGATATAAATTTAATAATAGAATTGAAATGAGTAAGTAAATTAATTAAGTTTTATTCAGTCCGTTCTCAACGAATCTTGTTTTCCTATTATTTTCAAAAAAATAAATGGAATAATACGGAGGATGAAATGCCAACCAAGTATACCGGTCAGTGGGATAAGGATAAATTACGTTCAATGATGGAGTCAGGATCTGCGTATGCTGAGTGTACGCATTGCGGCAACCAGATTAAGATGTGGACAACGGTTATGTCGAGTATCTGTCCAAAGTGCCACTTAAATCATGGGATAGATAGGTTAGTCTCTGAATATGAGTATCGAGCAATATTAGAAAAAATAAAAACAAGGGCGAGTAATAAAAAGCTTAGGAAAAAGTATAAGAATTTGATTTCAGCGCTTGAAAATGAAAAAGCAGGGATTTTAACTGATAATAAAATGATTACAAATGAAGAAGGGTGGATTAATTTTGTAGGAAGATTTATAAATGATGATCTGGCATATACTACCAAAGCATTTACTTGTTTAAAGTGTGACATATGCAATTTTGTTACAGTTATTGAGGTAGAACCTGGATATAACATTAGACGAGCAATCGGTACTGCAGAAGCATCTAACTATGAAATTGATTTCAATTGTGTAAAATGTGGAAATTATAATAAAACGAGAAGAGTAAGTGTTTCATATGACAGTCATTCATATTATTCAAAGTACGCTGATCCGATAGCAGAGAGTTTAAGAGATTATATAACACCAAAGAGAAAGAATAAGTGGTTCTCATTTTTTAATATACGTTAATTAAAATGGGAATAAACGAATCAGAATAATTTCATCTACGATAACAATGGCACATGAAATAATAATTTTGAATTAGAGAAATAACTTATAAATGTGTGTATTATGATGTAACCGCAAAAGCTTACATAATGCCCATTATTTGCGATATATAATTTTTTAGTTTTATAACAAATAGAATGATTAACTACAAATAGAAAGTATGTAAAGCAAATAATGAGGTGTTATGTAAAGCCAGTATGTAAGGACTTTTTGCTGGCGTGCTTTTGCGGCCGCAGATGATTTTGAGAAGTATAAACTGGGAATGGATTATTAAACTGGCAATATCAATGTTGAATTCTCCTTACTTCCTGAGAATACAACAAATGGAGCTCCACCACGTTCTTGAACAGCCATTTTCTTCAATCGATGCCATGGTTCATGCGAGCGAGCGTACGGTATACCAATTACCCATATAAGAACCATTAGAGATATTATTATGATTGCTGCCATGTCCGTTGTGAGAATCTGAATATTTAATGCAAAATTTCCTATTAAAAATAGTAGCAACAAAATTAATGGAGAAGAAAGAAGCAACAATATGCGAATCCTTGCATTAGTCCAACAGTTATTACACAATGCATAAGAATGGTCTTTTGTATCTGCATACTGGGTAGTAATTGTTTGTTGAACAGTTGTTGGATCTACTCTTTTTATTTGGTCGATTTGGCTGGTAACAATTTTTCCTGTTGTAGCATGTAAAATATGAGGGTTATGTTCTAAATTCTTTTTACAAAATGTACACTGGTGAGTGACAGTTGTTGTGTTCATTTATATCTCCAAATTAATTTTATGTGGATAACTGCATATTTTGTTAAAGATCAATAACAGACGCCTTGAGTTATATTGGTTTTGTTAACTACACAAAAAGAAAAACTATATTTTTTTAACATAATTTTATAATTACAAAATTGCTGCACTGAAAAACAGTCTATCCCGCCAACGGCGGGACTGTCATTGTTCAGCAGCGGGTTATGCACAAGCAACCACATCTTGCAAGCTGGTTCATAGTCGAGGCCATTCATAATCAATGACGAACAATTCGAAAGGGGAACAACTTATGTCAAGAAACGAAACGATTCCACGCACATTCTTGTGACTCAAGAACTCTTACTCCGTTCCATGAACCTTTGGTGTTCTTTTGAGTCTTTATCTAATGTGAGTTGTATGTCTATCGCATATTTCCCGGTACCACCTTTAATCCACGCCGCTTCATTCCACCTCCTCACAATCTGTTCAATCTCATCGGCAGTTGAATTCGAGCTTGGAGCAATTAATATTGTTCCGGCTTCTTCGAAATCACTGCTCCTTGCTACCCATGGATCGATAAGTATAGCAGCGTCTGGATAATCTTTGTATACCTTTTTGGCTTTATTAATCTCACTAAGAAATGAATTTCGAGGGAGGACAACCAGATGCTTATATGCCTGCTCTGTACGAGATTGAGACAAGATTTCTTTCCAAACTTGAGAATCTTCGTTGGTAACGATTATAACTCGCCTTACCCTAGTTTCTTGATAGGTTACTCCCATAATATTCTCCTTTGACTTTTTGTGGTTGATTGTAAATAATTATTAGTTAACCCGCGAGGGGATAACTTGTATTAAGTTGTTTATTCCGTCAAACTAATGCCGGACAAGCCCGCAAACTTTATTTGCTTTTATTTTAAAATGACAGTTATAATACGGGATATAGTGCTATATATAAATATTTAATTTTGTTTGCAGGGAAAGATCTGGGGTCTGTATAGGTATTAAGCTCATACGACTTAATCCAATATTGATTTGAGGGCATAGAGAAATTAATCAGTTGAATTTTGATATGCAATTAATACTTTATTAAAAGTATTAATTAGCGTTACTGGTTAAATATTATGTATTGCGGTTTTCCGCATAGAGTGAGCCCGGCTTCTTACCTTTAAAAATCCAATAAAAACAAAAGTTTATTAACAATTGCAATAGTGAAAGGCTGTATTTCTACAGCCCTCCCTGCCTCGCCGGTCGTCGGAATTTCTTCAGCTCTTCTTTCAGTGTTCTCATATAAATTTCATTCTATCAAATAACAGTGCAATAGTTTTGCAATAGTAAAACTTAAAACATAGGCTAAAACTGGTAAATTTTAGTTGTTACACAAAAAAAGACCCCGAAAAGAATGCGATTTCGGGGTCATTTGTGCACTCAGCCGGATTCGAACCGGCGACCTGCTGATTAAGAGTCAGATGCTCTACCAGCTGAGCTATGAGTGCGGTGCAAAAATACGGAAAAATCGCGATGCTGCAAAGCCGCTTTTTAAGCCGGAAAAAAAATTAATTCTACTCTTTTTTATTTATGATTTTTTTTCCGGAGAATTACTAACTTTTGACTGCATTTGTTCAAATGTGATCCCCTTACAATTACAGGCAAATAATTAATGATAGAAAACCTCAGAGACCCGGCAATAATTTTTTTTATAATCGGTCTGCTTGCCGGCATAGTAAAGTCGGATCTTAAACTTCCCGAAGCTATCTATGAGATAATAAGTATCTATCTTCTATTATCGATCGGCTTAAAAGGAGGGGTTCAACTTGCAGAGACGGATCTGGTAAAAATGCTATTCCCGGCTGCAGGATCAATATCAATTGGATTGATCATTCCCGTTGTTGCTTACTTAATACTCCGGCGAATCGGGAATTTTAACCGTGCGGATTCAGCGGCCATTGCCGCTCATTACGGATCTGTAAGCGCCGTTACATTCGCAGTTGTAATGATCTACCTCGACCGCCTGGGTGTATTATATGAAGAGTACACGACAGTCCTTCTCGTATTGCTCGAAATACCGGCAATCGCGGTTGGAATTTTCATCGCGCGTTTAAGAGCCGGCAAATCTCAAATAGCTTACGGCAAACTGGTTCACGAGGTTATTTTCGGAAAGAGTATCTACCTTTTACTTACGGGGCTCATTGCCGGATATATTCTCGGCCCATCAGGAATTCAGCCGGTTAAAATAGTTTTTTTCGATCCGTTTAAAGGAGCTTTAACATTCTTCCTGCTGGAGATGGGGCTTGTTGCCTCGAGAAGACTATCGGATCTTAAGCGTGCCGGTTCGTTTCTTATCGGCTTCGGAATCATTATGCCTCTGATTTCGGGAATGATTGGAACATTAATCGGTTATTATTCGGGCCTTTCGGTTGGCGGGACAACTGTTCTAGCAACGCTTGCCGCGAGCGCTTCTTATATTGCCGCTCCTGCAGCAATGAGAATTGCGGTTCCGGAAGCTAATCCTACATTCTATCTTACGTCATCACTCGTGATTACATTCCCGTTCAATCTGATTTTCGGAATTCCGGTTTATCACTGGATGTCTATTATGATTCATTAAAGGAAAGAGATATGCAGAAAAAATTAATTACAATAATAACCGAATCAATACTGGAATCGATGCTCGTACAAGACCTGAAATCCTTAGGCGCAAAGGGTTATACGATTGTTGAAGCGCGCGGAAGCGGCGCACACGGCACAAGGAGCGCAGATTGGGGACAGAGCCAGAATATTCAGATAGAAGTAATATGCGGAGAAGAGACCGCAAAGTCTATTCTGGACCACTGTCAGAAAAAGTATTATTCAAATTATGCGATGGTTATATTCACAACCGATATAAATGTTCTGCGCTCAGAAAAGTTCTAATGGAGATAAAATGAAAGAGCTTAAAACAAATCAGAAATTATTACTAGTCTCCGCCATTATTACAATCACGGGAATTGTACTTTCAGGCCCTGTTGGAATTTTGATTGCACAGATCAGACCTCAGCCGGAATGGAGAGAGGAAATTACATTTGTTGCCAATTATCATTTTGTTCAGAATATTCCTTACATGTTTGGTTTTATTCTGATGCTCGGGTTTACATTATTTATTTCTGCATCATTCAGATTGGCATCCACGGGACTTCAGAAGATTCTCCGGTCTGCGGCAATTATTTTTACTTCGGTTTACGCGGCAATGGTTGGACTCAATTATGCTTTTCAGATTGCCCTGGTTCCTGCATTGATTTACAAATCCCCAACTTTTGCGGCATTGTTTACTATGGCTAATCCAAAATCGGTTGGATGGATTCTGGAAATGTTCGGCTACGGATTTTTAGGTGCCGCGACAATTCTTATCGCACCCGTATTTAGAAAAGGAATTCGCAGGAAATTAATACGATACCTTCTGATTGCTAACGGTGTTGTTAGTATTCTGGGAGCTGCTGCTACAACATTGGGAACCGGATGGCTCATGGAATGGCCCGGGATTACAAGCGTAATAATCTGGAATATTTTAATCCTGGTTATAATGACGTTGGTAATTGTAGATATTTACAAAACCAAACTTGCCGAATAAAAAGAATTAGGAAAAACAATCTGCCATTCCCAATTCTTAATTGCATTTAATAACCTGCGGCCTGCCCGTCTTTTCTCGATTCCGACGCACCGTAATAAACTTTATTAACCGGATCGAACATAATCGCCTGGTAGCCGCCGTAGTTGCCAACGTCGTAACGAACCTTGTGGCCCATTTTTATCAGCTCGCGGATCACTTCATAATCAAAAGCTGATTCGAGGCAGACCTCCCCGCCGGAAGTCATCTTTTCGCCGGTCGGTTCAGAAGAACCTTCATGGAGAATCCTGGGCGCGTCCCCGGCTTCCTGAATATTCATCCCGAAATCTATAATGTTCATAATGATCTGAACGTGACCTTGAGGTTGAGTAGCTCCACCCATTACACCGAAGCTGAGAAAGGGCTTTCCGTCTTTAGTTACAAATGCAGGAATGATTGTATGGAATGGTCTCTTGTGCGGCTCATAAGTGTTGAAATGTCCTTCTTCGAGCATAAACATTTCCCCTCTGTCCTGCAGCACGAATCCGAGTTTATACGGCGTCATTCCGCTTCCCATCCCGCGGTAGTTGCTTTGAATAAGTGAAATCATATTCCCATCTTCATCGGCAACTGTTAAGTAAATTGTATCACCATCATTCAATGCGGGATTGCCGGCATCGAAAGTTCTTGCAGCACGTTTATCGTCAATAAGTTTTCTTCTCTGCTCTGCATACTCTTTCGATATTAATTCGTTAGTTGGAATTTTATTGAACGCGGGATCGGCATAAAATTTCGCGCGGTCTTCGAATGCGAGCTTCTTTGCTTCAACAAAATAATGGATATGCTCTTTAGAACCGAAGCCAAAATCCTTAATTGGATATTTTTCAAGAATGTTCAGCAATTGAAGTGCCGCTATTCCCTGGCCGTTCGGCGGTAATTCCCAGACATCGTAACCGCGGTAATTTGTTGATACAGGCTCAACCCACTCCGATGAATGATCCGCCATATCTTTATAGGATAAAAATCCACCGACTTCTTTCATATATGCATCTATAACTTCTGCAACCTCGCCTTTATAAAAATAATCTCTCCCTTCTTTGGCAATTCTCTCGTATGTATTGGCGAGATAGGGATTTGTCCAGACTTCCCCTTTTGCGGGTCCGCGGCCGTTCTTCATAAAAATTTCTTCGAAGCCCGGAAATCTTTTTAACGACTGGGCATTCCTCTGCCAGTAATAAGAAATCAATTCCGAAACCGGAAATCCCTCGCGCGCGTATTTGATCGCTGGCGCAAGAACTTCAGTCATTGGAAGCTTTCCGAATTTTTTTTGCAGTTCGAACCAGGCATCTACTGCGCCCGGCACGCTAACCGGGAGCGGTCCAAGCGGAGGGATCCGTTTAATATTATTTTTTTTAAAGTAATCCAGCGTGAGTGAATATGGCGAGCGTCCGCTACCGTTCAATCCGTATAATTTCTGATCCTTTGCGCTCCAGACAATTGCGAACAGGTCTCCTCCTATTCCGCTTCCTGTCGGCTCCATCAATCCGAGACATGCATTAGCGGCGATAGCAGCATCTATTGCGCTTCCCCCTTTCTTGAGTATATCCAGAGCGGCCTGGGTTGCAAGCGGCTGACTGGTTGCTGCCATTCCGCGCTTTGCAATAACTTCGGATCTGGTAGCAAATTCTTTTCCTGTAATACGGTCCTGTGCAAAATTAAGTGCTGCTGCGAGAAGAAATAAAAAAGGCAATATTTTTTTCATTTTAATACTCTGTCAAAATTTAATCGTAAATTAATTTATTGATAGGAAAAGCTAAAGTATTTTTGTAAATAAATATGTTTGGAACTTAGACAGAGAACTAACAAATAATCAGGAGGAGAAATGTTATTTATAATTGCATTAATTATCGCAGTAGCTTCTTTTTTTGTCTACAAAAGCATGAGAAAATACGGCCGGTATCAGGAGGCCAGAATCTCAATAGCGGGAATTGTATTAGGAATTGCAGTTGCAATTCTACAAATCTTCACCGTTGTCCCTGCGGGAACAGTGGGAGTGGTTGATTTTCTGGGAATGGTAAGTGATAACACACTGAAGGCAGGAGTGAATTTTGTTAATCCGATGGCCCGTGTTATCAATTTCAGCATTAAGACGCAGGAATTAAAGGAAGTAATGAATGTACCCTCCCAGGAAGGTCAGAATGTTCAGCTTGAAATAAGTCTTCTTTATGCGCTGGACCCTGATAATGCTTCCAAGATTTACAAAACTGTCGGCGAAAATTATTCTGATATTATTCTAATACCCCAGTTCCGGTCGGTAGTACGCGGCACAACAGCAAAGTATGAAGCCAAAGCCCTTTATACTTCTTCAAGAGAAGTGCTCGCCTACGAAATAAAAGCCGAGCTTGAAAAACTTGTCGGGCCCAGGGGAATACTGATAGAGGCGGCACCTCTTCGTCAGATTGCTCTGCCGGCCGGTTTAACAGCATCTATAGAAGAAAAGCTGAAAGCTGAACAGGAGAGCCAGAGAATGCAATTCGTTCTTGAGCGTGAGAAACAGGAAGCCGACCGCAAAAGAATCGAAGCTAAAGGTATTGCCGACTTCCAGGATATTGTTGCAAGAGGAATCAGCCAGCAGCTGTTACAGTGGAAAGGAATTGAAGCAACAGAAAAACTCGCTAACTCTCCAAATTCTAAAGTGGTTATCATCGGTTCGGGTAAAGATGGTTTACCAATAATTCTTGGCAATCAATAGTGCTTTTTTACTGCGAAAAGTCCGCTTTTTGAGGGCGGACTTTTTCACTTTAAACAAAACCCGGGCTTTTATTATATTTGTCCCGTGAAAAAGATTATACAAATATCATTTGCGGTAATTTATTTTTTTCTTACAACCGGATTTACCGTAACGCTCCACTTCTGCGGCGGTGAAGTAAGTGATGTAAGCATTGTAAGAACTCACGGCGATGAAGATCCCTGCGGATGCGAACCGACATCGTGCATGGATTCATGCTGCCTTGATGATGTAACAACTATTAAATTATCCGATTCTCACAAATCTGAAGCGAAGTTCGAACCAAACTCGTTTCAATTCGTTATTGCTTTAATCCCTTCAGAAGATTTATCCGGTTACAAAACTGTTACCGATATTTCATCAGATCAAATTGTTTGCGATTCAGGACCGCCTGATTTATTCCTTCAAAACTGCTCTTTCCTGATTTAAAATATTTCTCCATTACTTCTTGAACAAAGAATGCGGGAGAGGACTATCCTTTCCTTAACTTATATTTTTAAAACTAAGGAGAAATATCATGAATAAGCTCTTATCATTAATAGTTATAATGTTGATCGCTGTTTCAACAATATCCGCTCAGGAAGAAAAAGTAACCGAGACTGAATTTAAGGTGTTCGGTAATTGCAATATGTGTAAAACCAGAATTGAAAAAGCCGTTAAGATTGACGGTGTTAAGTATGCAAAATGGAATAAGAACAGTAAAATGCTAAGGGTAATTTTTGAAGCGCCGGCAACAGTAGACTCGTTACAGAAAAAAATTGCCGAAGTGGGTCATGATACAGAAAAGTATAAAGCAAAGGATGATGTGTATGCAGCACTTCCCAAATGCTGCCTCTACAGAGATAATCCGGCTACCCATTAAACTTATTTTTAATTAATAGATGAAATAAAATGAAAACTTTAAAAATATTTTTCGTACTGATGATTCTGTCCGGGTCCCTGATTGCGCAGAATAAGCTTAGCGGCTTTGTAAAAGAGAAAGACGACAAAGGAATTCTTAAACCGCTTATCGGTGCAAATATTATCTGGCAGAATACATCAAGAGGCACTACAACAGATATCAATGGTGCCTTTGAGATTGGAATAACAAAAGAGTCCGACACTCTTGTAGTAAGCTTTATAGGCTATAAGACCGAGAAAGTTGGTGTTGGAGATCAAAGAAGTATTGAAGTTGTGCTTGAACCGGACTCAAAAGAATTGAATGATGTTGAGATCGTGGGAAAACAGAGTGCTTCTTTTCAGGATTATAAGGGAATTGAAAACACAACTGTAATGACAAAGAAGGAATTGCAGAAGGCCGCATGCTGCACTCTTGCAGAAAGCTTTGAGACTAATCCTTCTATCGACGTATCCTTCACGGATGCAATTACTGGTATGCGTCAGATAGAAATGCTTGGACTCGCAGGAACATATACTCAAACCACAATGGAGAATCTTCCTTACATAAGGGGTCTTATGAATAACGTGGGATTGAATTTTGTTCCCGGAACGTGGATCAACGCTATAAATGTATCTAAGGGAATTGGATCGGTTGCTAACGGCTTCGAATCAATTACCGGCCAGATTGATATAGATATGCAAAAACCGTTTAATGAACTGGAATCCAACCCCGGTTTTTTAAATCTCTACGGCGATAACGAGCAGAGGTTTGAGGGAAATTTCAATTACCGTTTTCAGGTAAACGAAAACCTCTCGTCCATGACCCTTCTTCATGCAAGTTCGAGACAGCACAGAAAAGACATCAATTCTGATCTCTTTATGGATATGCCAACATTCAACACCTTTAATATCATGCAGCGTTGGCAATATCTCTCTTATCAGGGGTGGGAGAGTCAGCTCGGATTTCAGATCGTCCGGGATGATAAAGAAGGCGGTACAACAAACCGCGATTTTAATACGGCTCCCTCTTACCGGTTCGGCTCTTCAAACAAACTGTTCAATATCTATGGAAAGACCGGCTATGTTTTTCCTGATGACGACCATAAGAGTTTCGGAATTCAATGGTCTTATAACAGTTACGATAATTCCTCACGGTTCGGCAGAAGAGAATATTCGGGAAAAGAAAAAAATCTCTACCTGAATTTTATATACCAGTCCGAATTGTGGGATCATTTCAACACGTTCAGAACCGGCGTCAGCTTCGTCTACGATCAATTTAACGAATCATTCAATTCGGTTAATTACAACCGGATTGAAAGAATACCGGGTGCATTCTTCGAATATACTTACAAGCCTAACGAGGAGCTTTCTGTAGTCGCAGGTTTACGTGCAGATAATCATAATGAATACGGTTACTTCTTAACGCCACGAATTCATATCCGTTACAGTCCCGATCCCGATTGGGTGATACGTGCTGTGGCCGGACGAGGATACAGAAGCTCAAACATATTTACCGAATACGCTTCAAGCTTCGCAAGCGCGCGGACAGAAAATATTATCAGGTCCAATAATTTCGGTTATGGTCTGGCTCAAGAATCAGCCTGGAATTATGGTCTGAATGTAACTTACTATTTCCTTTACGGATATCGTGACGCAAGCATATCATTCGATTTTTACCGGACTTCATTTGATAAAGTTAATATAGCTGATATCGATACAGACCCGCGAAGAATAATCTTCAGTTCGGTTGAGAACGGCGCTCATTCTACAAGTTTTCAAACCGAGCTGAATATAGAACCGTATGAATTTTTAAATGTCAGACTCGCGTACAGGTTTATAGACGCACAGCAATTAATCAACAGCACCTGGAAGGAGAAACCATTTTCGGCAAAGCATCGTGCCTTGCTTAACCTCGGTTATGCAACAACAAGGGAATCGATGGAAGACGCGCAGATGCTGTACGATCTTACTATTCAGTGGTTCGGAAGTAAAAGAATTCCTTCAACCGATGCAAATCCCGTCAACCTCAGGGGAAGATCTTCATCGCCTTCATTTTTTATAGTGAATGCTCAGATAACCAGATCGTTCGGTTCGCTATTCGATTTTTACATCGGTGGCGAAAACCTTCTCGATTTCCGTCAGAACGCTCCAATAATCGATCCCGGAAATCCCGACGGTCAGTATTTCGACGCTTCATTAATTTGGGGGCCGATTAGCGGTAGAATGATTTATGCGGGATTAAGGTATAAAATCTAAAAGCATCTTCTAAATCCAATATTCTATGCCGGATGTTAAACAGTTTTTGTTTTTCATCCGGCATTATTATTTAACAGGGCTTTTGTATTTTTGATGAGAACTAATTAATCTTTTTCAGTTAAATGTTATTAATGTAATAGGGAATAAAGTGGCGGCACCTACAAAAATAAAACTTCACAAACAGGATCATCTGGAAATTATCTGGGATAACGGGAAGGTTCACAAATTTCCGTTAAGATTTTTGAGGGATGAATCCCCCGACGCGGGCAATAAAGGCGAAACAATTCTCTGGAAACATTATGCCCCGCCGCCCAAAGAAAAAACGAAACCGGAAGGATATGAAATAGAAAAGATCGAAACGGTCGGGAGCTATGCAATTCAAATTACCTGGAAAGACGGCTACAACTACGGGATTTATTCCTGGGAATTACTTCAACGCCTCGGCGAGTATTTGAGTGTAAAAGAGAATCTTCATCAGGATTTTGAACACGATCATAACGATTGACGGGTTTTAAACGTAAGGCCTAAAAAAAATCCCGGGAGGTACCCCGGGATTAACCACTTCCGAATCACAATAACTTTTTAATATGATCTTCGTATGCTTCTTTGGAGATCAGGCCTTCGTAGCTGGCGACAATTTTCCCTTCTTTATCAACAATAAATGAAGTTGGTATTGCCCTTATACCACCGTACTGCTGATAAACACTTGTGTTGCCGTAAACAACCGGGTAATTAATTCCATAATCTTTAATGAATGGAACAACGTCCGGTTTAGTTTCCTGATCAACCGAAATACCGATTATTTCAACGCCCTTAGACCCGTACTTTTTCTTCAACTCTACGAGGTCCGGAATGCCTTTACGGCAGGGCGGGCACCAGGTTGCCCAGAAATCAAGAATAACAACCTTCCCTTTATAGTCAGAGAGTTTCAATTTTTTACCATCGCTTGTAGGCAGAGTAAAATCGGGAGCTATAACAGATTTGGACTGTCCGGCCGGCTGATAATTAGGGGGATATGGACCCTGTTCTGGTTCGCTGCCTGTATTGTTAACTACGAAAAGAAGAAGTATAAGACCAACAAAAAAACCTGAGTAAATCCAGCTTCTCTGTTTTTTTGTAAGTCCGGCTTTTTTGTCATCTATTTTTTGTTTCGGATTATTCATTTTCTCCTCGGAAATAGTGTTTGAAAATATTAGCTCAATAAACTATTTAAAACTAATTAACTTTTTTATATAACATCAAGTTCAATTCGCCGGTAAATCTTTCTATCTCTTCATCATTAAATCCCTTCTCCTTTGCAGCATTCTCGAGACTTCCCCAAATTGGTTCGCCGCATCTTAAACAGCGGATTCCGTTCTCCATGAGATAAGAAACCGCTTCGGGAATCAGGTTTACCAGTTCCTCAATTTCAATTTCCTTACTTATTTTCTTCCGGCTGCTCATTCTTCTTTCCTGATGGTAAGACAAGTATTGCGGCAATTAATGCGCCGTAGAAAGTTGATATAAAAGGATTGCTTGTAATGGGACAGGTTCCGCTATGGCAGCCAATAAAGAAATAATAAGCGTAGCCTAAAACCGCTCCTCCCAGAACCGGCAGTATTTTCTTAACAATAAAATATTTATCCAGTTTCATGCAGTCACACTTTTTAATGCTTCTTTAACTTTATCCAGAACCATTTGTTCCGGTGCGGCACCTTCAATAAACGTATTCTCGTTAATAACTGTTCTGGGAACACCGCGAACATTGTATTTATTGGACAGATGAGGAAATTCGGTCGCCTCTACCATATCCCCTTTTATTTTGTCGTTAAGATATGAGAACTTATGGGCTGTTACAACTGCCTGCGGACAGTAGGGACATGTCGGGGTTACAAACACCTGCATATGGACTTCGTTTTCAATTTGTTTGATGCTATCAACAAGATCCTGCGGAAATCCGGTTTCACCGGTACCGAGCATTTTAATATCCTCCAGGAGAGACGCAAATTCGTAACCGCTCGGAATTCCGTAAAATCTAATTCCATAGTCTTTACCGTTTTCATCAAGCAGAACGGTGGCGGGAATTTTATCAACGCCATACTTCAACGCTTCATCTTTATCAACAACAAAATTCTTTACATCCAGAAGAAGCTTATCGGACACTTCAGAAAGTTCGGTCAGAATTGCTCTGGTCTCCTTGCAGTACTGGCATTCGATTTCCTGCGTAAAGAATACAATTTGAACTTTTTTTGTAAGAACCGAAAGCTGAGCTGCTAATTCGGCTCTGATTTTTTCATCAAGATACATTTATTTCTCCATCTTTAATTTTTACAATGGTTTGATGAATTAAAGAGCTAAAAGATTCAGGCGGTTTGCTTGCTCTTATATTACCCTTTTGATAGTTTTGAACCATAATTAAGAAAATACTGGAGCACCTGATGGCTGGAAATACAAAACACTTATATATGACCGTTTTTCCCAATAATGCATTGATTGCATCGCAGCTCGAGCCTGAACAGTTCGGGGAACATTATACGACGGGAAGTGCCAAACATTTTAGTCAGAAAGTAATGTTCGCCGAGATAGATATAAATTTCCGCGACCCTTATTTTGAAATTGACAAATACCTGGCCGAAACCGTTGAGCATGCGAACGGGGAGCCGAAGAAAACAAAATTTATAAGTTCATATAATGTTCTTGAACACGTTCCTCTTTCGGCTATAAAAAAACTTTATCTTGTAACAACCAATGGAAAAGTTCTTCCTTTAGAGCCTTCAACCGACACACATTATCACGACCCGAGAAAGATCCGGATCTACCAGGAAATCTGCCCGCTCGACACACTGGTTGTTTCCAACATTGACCATAAGGAATTCGGAAAAATTATTACAACCCAGAAAGCAAAGGGAGCTCCGAAAATTCTTTTTACACAAATCGATTTCGATGTAGATCATTTTCTGGAAAGCAACAAGAATCATGATATTCCGCATATCGATCTTCCCGCTGTAAATCCCTCAAGATTTTTCGACTGTATTTCAGAACTGAAGGATCATCCCGAAAAGGTTACGAAGACTATCAGCCTGGGAGGAATCTTGCGCGATATTTCTTATAAGTTTCTACGTCACGGTTTCTGGTTTGCCTGCTGCGATGAGTTAAAGTTTTTCCCGATGCCCTCTATCGACGAATTGGAAAACAAATATTTCTACTGGTGGAAATTCGTCAGATAAATCTTTTTTGATTCAAGGGGTGAGGTTATTTTTTCCCCTCACCCCATTTCAAAACGTCTATTCTTACCCTGGTTAATCCCTTTTCAATAAAATCGAGTTCTTTGGCTGTACCGAGAGATAAGTCGATTATCCTGTCCTCCCAGTACGGCATTCTGTCGTTAATTCTAAGTATAACGCTTCTGTCGTTTGAAAGGTTTGTAACCCGGATAATTGTTTCCATAGGGTAAGTCTGGTGTGCTGCTGATATCCCGTTCATATCATATACTTCTCCGTTATAAGTTATTCTGCCGTGATATTTATCGGCATAAAAGGATGCGATTCCCTCAACTGATTCAAGTACGGGATAATCATCGTATCTGTTTAAATCTTCGAGCGGTCTGTTAGTACTATCGGGGGGTTCAATTTTATGGGTAGTAAACCGCGGAGCCGGTGCACAACCGAAAAGGAAGGAAATAAAAAAAAGAACGACGCAGAACAATTTAAAATTGATAAACCTGATACCGGACTGTTTTAAAATGGCAAAGGGAGCGGTTTCCCGCTCCCCTACTTGCCGCAACTTGAACAGCGAAGTACCAGCCGACTTACTGAACAAGGCAGCAATTACTGCCGCTTTAATATATTTCATTATGCTGTCGTAATGAATGACCTGTATCACGTGAATTAATCCAAAGTAGGATTTTTTCAACACGTTAATTGTAGCCGAGTGATTTTATAAAATCCGGAGTGAGTTGAACCTCGAGCTGTTTTATTGTATATGTTCCAAATACCCCAAGTCCGCCTCTTATATTAGTAGCGTCCGGCTGATTCACCCGGACAGAAAACTCGTCCAGAAAAGTTTTCTGAATCGCATAATAAGTTGCCAAGCCTGCATCCATTATCAGAAGCCGGAAAAGCGCTTTTTCAATTTTGTAACCGCTCTTATCCTGATCCCCTTCGGCTATTTCAACAATCGCTTTTTTAATTGCCTCCATTTCAAATCCGGCGTTTTTAATACCCGACTGAATTTGCGGATAGATCGGCAATTCTCCTGTTTCAAGATTAGCATAATAAAGAGGAACCTTCTTCTGTTTTTTTTCAATCACTCCGTTTTTGTCATGAGTATATAGAATTACCAGTTCGGGAGCGTAATAAACACCCCGGCTTCCGGGTGCGAGAAGAAGTTCACCCCAGCTGAAATTAATTTTACTCGTTGAAGTTTGAGAGGATATAGTAGTAGTGGTGGTTGTAAGAAAAACCGATAATACGGAAATAATCTCGCTTTCCGCACTCAATATTCTCCCGTCCGGCATTTCAGCTTCAATCCGGATCGGCAGGCTGTATTGAGGCTGAAGCCCTTTAAGGTAGTAAATGTTCATAGGAGTTTTGAATCTCGAATCTCCGCTTCTGGTAATTGCGGTATCGCGGAAATTATAAACTGTATTATTGTAAAATACTTTTATCTTTGCTCCCCTTATGAAAGGGTCATTAGTACTTTCGAGAGGATTGAATCCCTCAATATCATAAGAATGCGATACAGTAGCAGCCTGGTAGTTTGTATCGGTTCTGATTACGCAGCTAAGCACGTATAGATCCTGAAAGTCTGCTTTTGGACTGACTTCATCGTCACACGAAATAAAGGAGATTATAGACGCTATACCGGTTAGAAAAATTAATAGTTTTTTCATAATTCAACCTTAACTGTGGCGGTTGGAAGGAAAGGAAGCATGTCCACCCGCTCACCTGTATCTCTTCTGAAATAAAATAGATTTTTTCTGTTATAAACATTTAAAGCACTTACATCAAGATATAGTTTTATGTCGCCTATCTGAAACTTTTTGGACAAACTGAGATCCAGGCGGTGATAATCCGGCAATCTTCCTACATTTTTTTCCGAAAGAAGAATGAATGGATTAAAAGAGTCGATAAAAGAACCGCTCGACTGAAGATCGTCAATTGTAAGTCTTTCGTAATATCCGGCGATTTGAGTAAACGGCATCCCGCTTGAATATGTCCACATTGCGCTTGCAAGCCATCCTTTTCCGAAATCGTATTCCATAGATAAATTGACAGTATGACGGGAATCGTAACGTGGATAATATCTTACCCCGTCAACTTCCTTGAATGCATAAGCCAGTGAGTAGGAGGCCGAGAGATTGACCGGAGTATTCATGTAACGGGTCTGGAATTCAAGCCCGTATGCTTCTCCTTTTCCGGCAACCAGGTCGTTGTCGAACGGGAAATATTTATTCTCATTTAGAATCGAAATATTCTTAAGAATCTTATAGTAACCTTCGATATTAATTGAGAAAAACGGATTGGGTGTAAATTCGAATCCGCTTATATAATGAATAGCGCTGGAGGGTTTTAAATATAGCGGTGTAATAATCCAGGGCTCGAAAATAGTTACAACCTCGTTTTCATCCGAGACGGTTACCAGGTCCTGCATAAAAATTCCCCAGGATGATTTAAATGCAAGTTCCGGAATAAACCTGTACGTTAAACTCATACGCGGTTCCATAAAGTAGGACTGTCCGCCACCTGCTAGGCGCGTAACATTTACCCTTGTTCCGAAATCGGTACCGAAATTTGAATATCTAAGGAACTTATAACGCAGATATGCGCTGATGCTGGTTCCGTTTGAGCCGGCATTATTAATCTGTCCGCGGAAATTCTCAAGCAGAAGTTTGGTTTTTACTTCGGATATTTTGAAACCGCCGCTTAATTCATCCTTGCTGTCGTATACATAACTGAAATCCATTCGCATTATAACATCGTAGATACGATTGGTAACTCCCTTGGCTCCGCTCTCGTTCGGAATTCTCTCACCGTTAAATTCACTCATCCCAACTTCAACCTGATAAAGAAGGGGTGAGTCCGATATCTGGAAGTAATTCAAATTAAGTGTTGTATTCGACCACTTAAAGTCCTCGCGTTTTACATTATCATTAAGAACTTTATCGCTGCTGTGAAAGAAGCTCAGTGTAAATTTCGAGTCTTCAAGAAATTCATTGTCAGAATAATTCACCTTTGCAAAAAAATCATAGAAATCGGCCGGGATAGTATTATTATTCCTGAATTTTTTAAGAATCTGGTCGGAATAATTTTTCCTGAAGCTCGCAATAAACGATCCGTTTGGTATGGGGCCTTCTATCAATCCTTTTGCTGTTAAAAGGCTCAGACTTCCCTTGGCGCTTATATTATTTCTGTTTCCGTCGCGGGTTACAACTTTAAGTACCGACGAAAGCCTCGAACTATATTCTGCCGGAAATCCTCCCTTGTAAAATTCAACAGTACTGACCATATCGGGATCGATAGCACTGAAAATTCCGAGAGCGTGAAAAGGATTGTAAATCGGTACGTTATCCAGCAGAACAAGGTTCTGGTTACTTGAACTTCCGCGCACATAAAATCTTGCAGATACGTCGCCTGCAGTCTGAACTCCGGGCAGATTCTGAAGCGCCCTGAAAATATCGAGCTCAACTCCTTTGGGAAGAGTCTCAATATCCCTGATTGCAAGTTTCTGAAGACTTAGATCGGTCGCATTTTCCTTAGCGACGCGCTCACCAATCTTTTCTATTGTCTGAAGCTGAATGCTTGCGGGTTGAAGCAATACCTTTACATCAGTTACTCCGTAGGGTTCGGCTCTTATCAGAATTTCCTTAGGCTGATATCCTATATAGGAAATTTTAACCGTAAGAATCTGATCATGCGGAATAGATGCCATTATAAAGAATCCTCTGTGGTCGGTAGAGGCGCCCCTGTTTATTTCCGGAATATAGATATTTGCATACGGCAACACTTCACCGCTAGTGGAGTCGGCAACAAATCCACGCAGAATTCCTCTATACTGTGCGTGTAGAACCGGAACGAAAATAAGTAGTAAGATTATAACTGTTTTTTTCATAGAAATTTCTTTTATGTAACGGACAAAATTAAACAAGTATTGATTTGAAAGAAAACCTTTTCTATTAAGTAAATATTCTCATTGTAAATTCTACAATTGCACTGTTTTTTCCAATGGGAAAAATTTGTTACCTTTTGCGGGCAATTTTTCAAATGTTTCGCTGTAGCGAATTCTCTCCCCGGCCCCTTCTAAATCACAATTTAAGTTAAGGCGTTAAATTGAATAAACAAACCGCACAAAAAAACCGGGCAAAGCTTATACTGAAGGACGGCACCTTCTTCGAAGGCAATCTTTTCGGCAATCATAAATCTGTTGCCGGAGAGGTAGTATTTAATACCGGAATGGTAGGTTACCCCGAGACATTAACAGACCCTTCTTATCGCGGTCAAATACTAGTAATGACATACCCGCTTGTGGGCAATTACGGTATACCCGAATTAAAGTCGTCTGATGATATACCTTCTAATTTTGAATCGAACAGAATTCAGATACAGGGACTCATCGTATCGGAGCACTCGGATTCCTTCAGTCACTGGAATGCCATTCAGAGTCTGTCCGAATGGTTAAAGAAATATCAGATCCCTGGAATTTCCGGAATTGACACCCGGCAGCTTACAAAAATCCTGAGGGAACACGGAACGATGTTAGGTAAAATTGTTACCGGCAACGATAAAATTGATTATTACGATCCAGATTTCGATAATCTTATTTCTAAAGTTACAGTTAGAAAAAAAGAAACTTACGGCAACGGCAGCATTAAGATTATGCTTATCGATTGCGGATGCAAAAAAAGTATACTTACAAACCTGCTTAATAGAGATGTAATCGTTACCAGAGTTCCATATGATTACAATTTCGAAGGTGAAACTTTTGATGGTGTGGTAATTTCAAACGGACCGGGTAATCCGGCAGTTTATAAAGAGCTGGTTGAATCAGCAAAAAAATTATTGAAGCGGCAGATCCCCGTTCTCGGAATCTGTATGGGTCATCAAATCCTTTCACTGGCTGCCGGGGCAAAAACATACAAACTAAAATACGGTCACAGAAGTCAGAATCAACCCGTTAAAGAAGTCAATTCAAACAAATGCTATGTAACTTCTCAGAACCATAGTTTTGCAGTTGATACAAAATCTCTTCCGCGCGGCTGGGAACCTTGGTTCGAAAACCTGAACGATTATTCTAATGAAGGAGTCCGTCATGAGAAACTTCCGTTCAGAAGCGTTCAGTTCCATCCCGAAGCGGCGCCGGGGCCTGTAGATACTTCATTTATCTTTGATGAATTTTTGAATGATATAAAGTAGGTCGGCAATAAATAAATCGAAATGCCAGCATGAAACTTTAAAGGGAAATAATGAAACACAAAAAAATTTTAATAATCGGAAGTTCAGCTTTAAAAATAGGCGAGGCGGGTGAATTCGATTACTCCGGTTCCCAGGCAATTAAAGCGCTAAAGGAAGAAGGAATATATACAGTTCTGATCAATCCGAACATTGCGACAATTCAAACATCCGATTATCTGGCCGATAAAGTATATCTTCTGCCGATCAATACGCATTACGTAGAAAGAGTGATAATAAAAGAGAAACCCGACGGAATAATACTCGGGTTCGGCGGACAGACCGCGCTTAACTGCGGACTTGCACTGCATAGAGAAGGGATTCTAAAAAAGTATAAAGTTCAGGTACTTGGTACACAGATCGACGCGATTGAAAATACCGAGGACCGCCAGCTTTTCTGTAACAAACTTTCGGAGATCGATGTTAAATTCCCGCAGAGCAAAGCTGTTAACTCTGTTGAAGATGCAATCGAATACGCCGCAAAAATCGGTTATCCGGTAATTATCCGGATTGCTTATGCACTTGGCGGACTCGGCTCGGGTATCTGCAGAAACAAAGCCGAGGTTAAAAAACTTGCTTCGAAGGCCCTTTCATATTCCTCGCAGATTCTTGTGGAAGAATATCTTGAAGGATGGAAAGAGATCGAATACGAGGTTGTACGCGACAGATACGATAATTGCATTACCGTCTGCAATATGGAAAACCTGGATCCGATGGGAATTCATACGGGTGAAAGTATTGTTGTAGCTCCGAGTCAAACTCTATCGAATAATGAATATCATATGTTGAGAGAGGTTGCTATAAAAACTATCCGGCACCTTGGAATAGTCGGCGAGTGCAACATACAATATGCACTTGATCCTGAATCGGAGGATTATAGAGTAATTGAAGTTAATGCACGTCTCTCCAGAAGTTCTGCCCTTGCTTCAAAGGCTACGGGTTATCCGCTGGCATTCATTGCTGCAAAGCTGGCTCTCGGTTTCGGATTACACGAGCTCCCTAATTCAGTTACCAAAACCACCAAAGCATTTTTCGAACCGGCTCTCGATTATATTGTCGTTAAAGTTCCGCGGTGGGACTTAAAAAAATTCAGACTTGTAAAACGCCGTCTCGGTTCATCAATGAAATCCGTCGGCGAAGTTATGGCGATTGGAAGAAAGTTTGAAGAGGCCATCCAGAAAGCGATGAGAATGCTCGATATCGGTGTGGAAGGATTAACCGCAAGCAGAACCAAGGTTGAATTCGAAGAGCTTGAAGAGGCTCTGCGGAATCCGACAGAGGAAAGAATTTTTGCCGTTATACAGGCGCTTAAACAGGGCTACTCGGTTGAATGGATTCATTCTTTAACCCACATTAACAAATGGTTCCTGCATAAAATCCGGAATATTGCTGAAATCGAAAAGAAAATTTCAGAAATTGGAAAACTAAGCAAAGAACTCCTCCTGGAAGCTAAACAGCATGGATTTTCCGACAGGCAGATTGCCAACGTAATAGGAAAAGACGCTCACGATATTTATCTGCAGCGTAAAAAATTCGGTATCAGTCCGTTTATTCAGCATATCGATACACTTGCCGCAGAATATCCCGCAAAAACAAATTATCTGTATCTATCGTACAACAGCTCAATACATGATTTCGATTTCAAATTAAAAAACAGTGTGGCAATAATCGGTTCCGGTCCTTATAGAATCGGAAGCTCTGTCGAATTCGACTGGTGCTGTGTAAATACGGTAAAGACACTTCGTTCGCTCGGTTATAAAACAGTAATGATTAACTGTAATCCTGAAACGGTAAGCACCGATTACGATGAGTCCGATGCCCTCTTTTTTGAGGAGCTTACCACCGAAACAATCTGGGAAATATACGATGCGATTAAAGCGAGAGGCGTTATCGTATCCATGGGCGGACAGACTCCAAATAATCTTGCTCTCAAGCTTCATAAAGTCGGTATTAAAATACTCGGAACATCACCTGAATCGATCGACAAAGCAGAGGACAGGAGCAAATTTTCTGAAATGCTCGACGAACTCGGAATTGAACAGCCGGAATGGAGTAAATTATCGACTCTCCAGGATGCTCTCCTCTTTGCCAATAAGGTCGGCTACCCGGTACTTGTAAGGCCCTCTTATGTTCTAAGCGGTGCCGCAATGGCAATTGCAACAGATGATATGGAGCTCACAAAGTTTTTACAGAAAGCAGTGGATGTATCACCCGAACAGCCCGTTGTAATATCTAAATTTCTTGTAAACGCAAAAGAACTTGAATTCGATGCGGTCGCACAGAACGGAGAGATTGTCTGTTCGGCTATTTCGGAACACGTTGAGAATGCAGGTGTCCATTCCGGTGATGCAACGCTCGTGCTTCCGGCTCAGCGGACATACCTGGAAACTATGAGACAGATAAAAAAATTCTCTTCGGACATTTCAAAGTCGCTCAACATCAACGGTCCTTTTAACATTCAGTTTTTAGCAAAGGATAATAAAGTAAAAGTGATTGAATGTAATTTAAGAGCATCGCGGAGTTTTCCTTTCGTTTCTAAAACACTGAAGAAAAATTTTATTGATGTGGCTGCCAGAGTGATAATCGGCCGAAAAGTTGAACCTCTTTCGGACAACATTTTCAAATTCGATTATGTCGGCGTAAAAGCCCCGGAGTTTTCTTTCACGCGTCTTGAAGGAGCCGACCCGACAACAGGAGTTGAAATGGCTTCAACAGGGGAGGTTGCCTGTCTGGGTGATGATTTCGACGAGGCTTTCCTGAAAGCTCTCGCCGCGGTCGGCTACAGATTTCCTATTAAATCGATATTGATTTCATCCGGAACGATCGAATCGAAATCCGAACTCCTTGAACCGGCCCGCCAGCTTCTGAAGCTCGGAGTCAGTTTTTATGCAACACCCGGTACGGCTAAATTCATGAAGGCAAACGGAATTCCGGTGGAAACTCTTGAGTGGCCTTTGAGCGGTAAATCCCAGAACTCCGTCGATATACTCAAATCCGGTAAAATCGATCTCGTTATAAATATTCCTAAAAATTTCCAGGCCGACGAATTAACAAATGATTATATGATCCGCCGCACCGCTGTTGATTATAAAATTCCTCTTATTACAAACAGGCAGCTGGCAATGCGGCTTGCAGAAGCTCTGACTAACAAAGATCCCCGGAATCTTGAAATTAAAAGCTGGGATCAGTATTAAGCGCCGGATGGTTTACACTGTTTAAATTTATAACTATCTTTGTACAGCATTAAAGTGAAAGCTTGATATGAAATTAGAAAACAAGCCCTCATTATTGATCGTTGAAGATGATTTCGAAAATCAGAAGTTTCTCCAGTTCTTCCTGCGCAGAAAATTTGATGTCGAATTATGCGACTCGGCAGATACCTTCTACCGGAAACTGAACGAGAAGAAGTTCGACATTATACTGATGGACATTTCCCTTAAAGGTAAAAAGGACGGGCTTCAATTAACACGTGAATTAAGAAACTCCAGCGAATATAAAGACCTTCCTGTAATCGGACTTTCCGCACATGCGTTTCAGAAGGATAAAGATAACGCTTATGATGCCGGTGTTGATCTCTTTATTACCAAACCGGTCCAGAACGATAATTTGATGGATGCTCTTTTCAACACACTTGAACAGAAAACCGGTAAAAAATTCTTATAAACTGCCTGATTTAAGCCGTAACCAATTTACTCCTCT
Organism: Melioribacteraceae bacterium; assembly: GCA_035362835.1. NCBI lineage: Bacteria > Pseudomonadati > Ignavibacteriota > Ignavibacteria > Ignavibacteriales > Melioribacteraceae > Melioribacteraceae bacterium. The sequence continues at coordinate 1,391,750 of DAOSDY010000001.1, read as the reverse complement.
TATCGTCTAAAATTCCGAAATTAATTTAAATAAGGTATCGCTATGTTCAAGAAATTCCTTTTGACAGTCTTTTCTCTCCTGGTTATTACGTTCAGCATTAACGCCCAGAATTACCAATCAAAAAGCAATGACTGGGACTGGGATTGGGATGATGAGTGGTGGCACTGGAGAGGGGGGAATCCTTTGATTGAAGTAAACTGGGGACTCGGCAATCCGATGCACGACAAGCTCATAAGCAAATTTTCTCCGATAGGGCTGGCGGAATTGAAACTCGGATTTGCATCCTTCGATAATTTTGAGGACGAAGAAATTATTGAATTTGAAGAGAAATTCTCTTTCATCTCATGGGTTGCAACCAGACTTCAATCCGAAAAAAGAAAGCTGGATGAATTACCGACTGAATTGTTCCGGTTCGGATTCGGAAGAAAGAGCGGTTACGGTTATGAATTCGGAAATGTTAAATTCCTGCCGTTTACGCAAACGTCTGCTATCTGGTCAAAACTTGAAATGAAAGATTATCCTGTTTCAATCTTCCCCGCCGTTTCATTGCAAAGCGCAATAGATGATACGGAAATACTAAAGCGGTTTGACGGAAATTTCCGGTTTGGTACAACTACAGAAGGCGGAATCAGCTTTAGCGCCGGATTGATTTCTTTAAATGCGGGCTATGAATCGGCAGTAATATTTCCCCGATATGTATTCTGGAAACATATCGGCAGTTATGCAATAGAAGCCGCCGGCCTAAATGCCCTTGATCATTTTGTTGACGAAGTTCTGGACGCTTCTCCCGCAGCCGCGCCTATTGTTAATTTTCTTCTTAAGAACGGTTATAATTATCTCTTCTATACTTTAAAGAAAGAGAAAATGAACTGGCCGTTTAATTCGGAAACTCCTTTAACATACGAGACATTCAAATTCGGAGTTACTTTTACTTTTTAATCATACAAAAAAATCCCCTCTAATGTGAGGGGATTTTTTTAAATCTGCATCAAACATTCTAATATTTGAATATATGCGCCTGCCAGGGCTTCAGTTCAATAAACAACCCGGCACTATGGATTTCTTCGGCGGATCTCAGGTAGTTCTGATCGTTAAGCAAATCTCTAAGCTCGAACTCCTCGGGAAATCCAATTAAATCAAATTTCAATCTGCACGTTGAAATCATGTTTGAGTAGTTAACTACAACAAGTCGTCCTTCCTCGTTTAGGTTCCAGCTCCATGCAAGGATGTTCAGAAAAGAATGATTCCCTTCCCAGGATGTACCGGGTTCAAGCAGGAGCCATTTCCCCTCTTTAAATACACGGTGAGATGTAATAGCTAAGAGTCTGTTATAGAAATCGGAGAATTCCGGATTAATAGTTTCTTCGGGTTCCCGGCCTAATTGAACCGGAAGTTTTATTTTTTTCCCTTCGAACTGCCCGTCGTTATAAAATCTCATTCCCTGAACAGTACTTATAATAATTGCAGCGGCTTTCGATTTCTCTTTCCCGAATGATGGAACGGCTCTTTCTTCATCGTGATTTTCAATAAACCTGATCGATTTTCTCTGATATTCATCCTCAGCAAGGAGATGCTCTTTAATAACACTCACATAATCACTTCTAAGTCTGTCAGTTAAACTCTTATCGTATGTATAATCGAACCCAAGCTGTTGCAGCTCCCATTCAAGGTCCCAGTAAGCCTCGGCAATAAAAAGAAAGTCCGGGCGGGCGTTTTTAACTTTCCGGATAGTTTCCGACCAGAACTCCTCCTTAATTTCAGATTGATTAGTTCTGGCCAACACCCCCGTCCATGTATTTTTAAAAACATTGTTAAGCGCAAGCATTGCCATATCGCATCTTACTCCGTCGCAAATCCCGGTAAGATTAAGCACGGTGTCTGATAAAAAATCTCTTGCAGGCCTGCTGAAAAAATTCACCTGCACAGTATCCTGCCAAGCCGGGAAAAAAGGATCGCGACCGTGGGCAAAATAATTTTCACCTTCCGCACCAGTTCTGAAGTAAGTATGCGGATCGCGATCAAATAATTCTTTATCAACATTAAGAAAAATGTCCGGATTTGTTTTTAAAAGATTGGATTCCACATTGAAATGATTTGGAATAAAATCAAGAATCAATCCAATCCCCCGCCTGTTAAGCTGCGATTTAAGATTTATCAAATCTTCAGGACTACCGAGTGTTTCGTTAATTTCATAAAGATCAACAGCAAAGGGGGAACCGATAACATCCTCTTTCTGCCAGTTTTTAAGAGCACGGCTGTAATTTCTCACCAGGCCTTCTTCGAAACAATATTTTTCAACCGATGAAGGGCATGTTTTCCAGATCCCCATAAACCATACATAATCAATTTTCAGCTGTGAGAGATAGTCGAGATAATCATCCGGAATTTTATCAATTCGGGCATTTGGACCGAATCTTTTAAGAAACACACGGGTATTAATTTCATATATAGATGGATTATAACTCATCCGGTTCATCTGTTGTTTGTTTTCGAATTAAGAAGAGATTTTTTCTCTTCAAGCAATTCAATATTTCTTTTAAGCAATTCAAGGTGCAGGCGTTCATCTTTTGATTCGGAAATTATTTTATTATTTGTTCTTATCTGGTCTTCGATCTGGTTGACTAGAAAAACCGTAACCGTATTCATAGCGTATTCAAGCGTATCCTTTTCAATTTTACCGTTGTATGAAATTTCATCCCATTTCTTGCTTATAGTTTCATCGGTAAGGGCTATTTTGAAAATGAAATTGCGGAGCTCCTCGTTTTCAACTCTATCAATAAGATAAGCGGGAGAAAATTTCTGCTGATTGAAACCCTCGAGTGCAATACCCGCAAGTTTTCTATATCGCAGATCGGAGAATAGTTCAGGACTAACCCGGTCGAGTATATGCCCCATTATTTCTTCGTTGCCGCTGAAGAGAAGCCGGACAAGTTCTTTCTCATAAGGATTTTCATGTTGAGAAACACCAACGGAGTTAAGGTTTTCATCGACCTTAATATTCTTCTGTGAGGACCGATCCGGAAAAGGTGTTCTCTGTTTCTGCTGGTTAAGGAAGGTGTTTAATTCGGTTTCGATCAGTTTTTCCCTGAGGTTGAATTTCTTAGAGATTGTTTTTAAAAGCAGATTGCGTTTCAGTTCGTCATCAACCAGGGAAAGGGATTTAACAAGCTCGCGTATCGCTTCGGTTGCACGTGCAGGATCTTCAAACATTCCCGCTTCTTCAAATTGCGAGGTCTGGTACTCAAGAAAATTTTTTGCCGAATGAACCAGTTGATCGAATTGCTCCTTGCCGTTCTTTACAATATATGAATCAGGGTCCTCCCCTTTCGGCAGGGTGATCACTTTTACTTCAAAGTTCTGTTTAAGCAATATCTCGATCGACCGGACCGATGCTTTTTGTCCCGCAGGATCGGCATCGAACAGAATAATGATGTTCTTTGTAAATCTCGAAAGGAGTTGAACCTGTTCCTCTGTTAAGGAAGTACCCGACGATGCAACAACGTTTTTAACGCCCGCCTGATAGAGCGAGATAAGGTCCATATAACCTTCTACCAGAATTGCGCGGTCGAGTTTACGTATTTCTTCTTTTGAATGAAACAATCCGTAGAGTGATCTCCGTTTAGAATAGACCTGCGACTCCGGAGAGTTAAGATACTTTGCAATATCGGTCCGTTTCTCAAGTATCCTTCCTCCGAAAGCAATTACCCTTCCGTTAGGTGAAAAGATCGGAAAAATTATCCTGTGCCGGAATTTGTCGTAATACTCTCCTTTTTCATTAACATCAATCAGTCCGAGTGCTTTTGCTTTTTGAAGATCGACCGAACTATCCTTCGCGTGAAGAAGAAAATTATCCCATCCGTACGGTGCATAACCGATTCCGAAAGTTCTTTGTGTCTGAAGTTTTATCGATCTGTTTTTGAGATATTCACGGGCCTCTTCGCCTTCGGTACTTTTGAGAAGGCTTTCAGAAAAGAAGCGGGCGGCAACAAGATTTATTTCATACAACCCTTCAAGTTCATTCTGCTGTGCGTCATTAATCTCTTTATCATACTGAATTTTGATACCGACATTATCCGCAATTTCCTCAACCGCCTCAACAAACGAGATGCTCTTAAATTCCATAAGGAATTTGAATGCGTTTCCTCCGTTGCCGCATCCGAAACAGTGGTAAATCTGTTTGTCCTGACTCACAGTAAAAGAGGGGGTCTTTTCCTGATGAAAAGGACAGAGCCCAATAAAATTTTTGCCCCTTTTTTTCAATTGAACAAAACCGGAAATTATATCAACAATATCCGCGGCATTTCTAATCTCTTCAATCTTCTGTTCCGGTATTCTCATTTAACTTACAGCTCTCTATTTAAATGTAAGAATCATTCCACAAGCGAAATTATAGATTTTATTGCTCAAACCAAACCTGTACTTAATTGCCGATCAGAATCAATATTTGTATTTTGAATAACAGAAATTGACCGAGTAAACAAAATTTGATCAAGAAAAACGTCTTATTAATCCTGCCTTCAAAGGATTTTAACGAGCAGGAATATCTGGTAATTCTAAACGCACTCGAAAGGTCTCATATAAGTGTCTTTATCGCCTCGGATGCTTACGCTATATGTACAGGTTCGAACGGTTTAAAAGTTAAAAATGATATTCAGGTTTATAACATACACGAAAGCAATTTCGGCGGGATAGTTTTTATAGGCGGGAACGGAGTGAGAGATTACTGGAATAACCGTCAGCTTCAGCAGATTGCCCGTAAATTTCACAACAGTAAAAAGCCGGTAGGGGCGATATGCGGCGCACCAATAATCCTCGCGCGGGCCGGTATTGTATCTGAATGCGCAACATGTTTTCCCGACGACAGAAAAGAACTTGAACGCGAAGGAATTGAATACCGGGAAAGCCCGGTGGTAATTACAAATAATGTTATTACCGCTAAGGATCCTTCTGCGGCTTCAGAGTTTATTAAGCTCTTTTTACACGAATTAGCTAAAAATTAATTTGAATAGAACTTACCGAAGGCCGCTATCGTTTAGAATATAAAAAGTATGATAGAAGGCATCAAAAAATATTGCAACAGTCTCACCCGGTATTCAAGGTACAAAACCAGGGAAGTTTTCATCGGCGATATTCCTCTTGGCGGATCAAACCCGATTAGAATCCAATCGATGACTACTACCGATACGATGAATACGATCGCAACCGTTGAACAGTCGATAAAAATGATTAATGCCGGCTGCGAGTATATCAGAATAACCGCTCCAAGTCTTAACGAAGCGCAAAACCTTAAAAACATAAAGGATGAATTGCATAAACGCGGCTACCATGCGCCATTGATTGCAGATATTCACTTCACTCCTAACGCCGCCGAACTTGCCGCACGGATTGTTGAAAAGGTGCGCGTAAATCCGGGTAACTATATAGATAAGAAAAAATTTCAAACCATAGAGTATACGGACGCCGAGTATGCCGAGGAGATCGAAAGAATTAGAGAACGATTTTCACCTCTGGTAAAAATCTGCAAGGAATACGGGACGGCGATGCGCATCGGCACTAATCACGGATCGCTGTCGGACAGAATAATGAGCAGGTACGGGGACACACCTCTCGGGATGGTTGAATCCGCTCTCGAATTCCTGCGGATATGCGAAGAGAATAATTATCAGAGTGTTGTCCTTTCTATGAAAGCAAGTAATCCGCAGATAATGGTTCAGGCATACCGTCTTCTCATTCAGAAGATGGAAGAAGAAAACATGAACTATCCTCTCCACCTTGGTGTAACTGAAGCAGGCGACGGGGAGGATGGAAGAATTAAATCCGCTGTTGGAATCGGCACATTACTGGAAGACGGTATCGGCGATACTATTCGTGTTTCCCTTACGGAGGAGCCTGAATATGAAGCTCCGGTTGCCATTTCCCTTGCGCAGCGGTATTCCGAAAGAAAGAATCATAAAGAAATTCTACCGATCGATAATTCTCCCATAGATCCGTTCGTTTATTCGCGAAGAGAAACTTTCGAGGTTTCCGGACTTGGCGGAGGAACAGTACCAAAAGTGGTGATCGATTTAAGCAATGAAAAAATTGACGAGCCTTCATCACTCAAAAAAATCGGTTACAGTTACGATCCTGTCACAGATAAGTGGAACATGAGCGACCAGGCAAGCGATTTTATTTATCTTGCCTGCAAAACACTTCCCTTCGATTCGCCTAATAATTTGAAAATTATTTACGACTATAAACACTGGCTCGGGCTGGAGGATAGAACAAAAGGGTTTCCGATATTAACATTTGACGATTTTAAAAAGAAATCCTCTTTATCGTTTGTAATGAATTTTGTTCAACTCGATATACATAATCTTTTTGATAAAGCCTTTGACGAAATAAAAAATAATCCCACCATAGTTCTAATTCTAACAACCACCAATTCACACGGAATGGCAGAACAGCGGCGTGCAGTATTTGAATTGATTAAGAATGAAATTAAAAACCCGGTTGTTATTAAGAGAGAGTATAGCGATACGGACGAAGATCATTTCCGGTTATTCAGTTCCACAGATTTCGGTGCGTTGTTAATTGACGGTATCGGTGACGGAATATGGCTTGGCGGAAAAGACATGAACGGTTCCCTGTTCGAGCCCGCATTTATCAACAGGACAATCTTCGGAATTCTTCAGGCCGCCAGGACAAGGATTTCCAAAACCGAATATATTGCATGTCCGTCGTGTGGAAGAACGCTTTTCGATCTGGTAGAAGTAACAAACATGATCCGGAAAAAGACAGAGCATCTGAAGGGGGTAAAAATTGCGATTATGGGTTGTATTGTTAATGGACCTGGCGAAATGGCCGATGCTGATTACGGATATGTCGGTTCCGGACCCGGAAAAATCACTCTTTATAAGGGAAAAGAAATAGTAAAACGAAGCATAAATTCGGAAAATGCCCTGGACGAACTGATAAATCTTATACGGGACGACGGCAAGTGGGTTGATCTAGCCGAAATTTGAAAGATTAATCTGTTGAGAATAACTTTCCATTGTTATATATTTAGACCAGTTATATGGAAATATTCTTACACGATAAAACAATAATTAGAAAAAAGCCAGGTTATACAGTTAAGTTTTCTGGTTAACAATGCACTCCTTAAATATCAGGTGTGCATTTTTTTTATATATATATGAATGTTGGAGAACTGATTAATTTGTTGGAGGACTGGGCACCCCCGGGAGCGGCATGGGAGAAAGACAACGTCGGACTTCAAGTCGGCTCGAGGCGGGATAAACTCAAGAACATTCTGCTCTGCCTTGAGGTTGACGAAGAAGTCCTGAAAGAAGCAATCAAAAAGAAATGCAACCTAATCTTCTCACATCACCCGCTGATCTTCAAACCAATTAAAAAATTAGACTTACAAAAAGATAAACAATCAAATCTGATAGCCGGTTTAATAAAAAACAATATTTCACTCTACTCCGCGCATACAAACCTCGATTTCACCAGAGACGGCGTTTCCTTCGAACTTGCCAGAATTCTAAAATTGAAAAATATCTCTTTCCTTCAGAATGAAGAAGGTAATCAATTCAAAGTTGTTGTATTCGTTCCTTCGGAAAATCTGGAATCTTTTTCGGAATCTCTTTTTGAAACCGGTGCCGGAATAATCGGCAATTATGAAAAATGCAGTTTCAGATTAAACGGCGAGGGTACATTTAAAGGAAATGAAAAATCGAATCCGTCTGTTGGTAAAAAAGGAGAGCTTGAAAAAGTTAAAGAAGTCCGCCTCGAACTGATTGCAGACGCATGGAAACTTAACCATTTAATCTCTGCCGTCAAAAAATATCACCCGTATGAAGAACCGGCTTACGATATCTATCCCTTGAAAAACCGGAATGCCAATTATGGTGCCGGAGCGGTTGGTTATCTTGAATATGAAATGAGTGAAAAAGAATTTTTAAAACATACCGTTTCTTCTTTAAAAACCGGTCGACTTAAATACTGCAGCGGCTCAGGCAAAAAGATAAAGAAAGTCGCCGTCTGCGGAGGTTCCGGTTCCGACCTGACTGATGCAGCTTTAAATTCGGGTGCGGATGCTTTTATAACAGCTGACATAAAGTACCACACATATCATGATGCACGGGGAAAGATTCTACTTGTTGACGCGGGTCATTATGAGACAGAGATCGGTTCTTTAAATGCTGTAAAAAGAAAAATTGAAAAATTTTTAATGGATAAAGAAACAATAAAAGTTTATAAATATTCCGGCAGCACTAATCCGGTAAAGTTTTATTAACATTAAGGAGTAACATAAATTGATAGAAAGACTTTCAGTTTTATACGAGCTGCAATTAATTGATGATCAGCTCGACGATCTCGAAGAGCTTCGGGGCGACCTTCCTGCTGCAGTAAACGAACTTTCCTCGCAGATTCAGACGCTGGAACAGCAAATGGATGATAAAGAATCCGAGAAGAAGAAATCTTTGAGCAAGCGGAAAGAAAACGACAACGAGGTTGAGCGCCTTAAAACAAATCTGAAAAAATTCAAATCTCAGCTTTATCAGGTAAGAAACAATAAAGAATACGACGCTCTGACAAAAGAGATCGATCATTCGGAAGAGCAGATTACAAAACTGGACAACGAAAGCGTTGCCCTCGAAGATCTGATTCAAAAATTAAAAAACGAGATAAACGAACTTGAACCGCAAATTGAAACTCTTCAGAAGGATCTGAAAGAAAAAGAGAGCGAGCTGAAACAGATTGTTAAAGCCAACGAACGCGAAGAAGCCAAATTATTAGATAAGCGGGAAAAAATTGCGTCAAGAGTTAAAAAGCCCGATTACAATACTTATATGAGAATCCGGAAGGCTCTGAACGGGAAAGCCGTAGTAACCATAAACCGCTCCGCGTGTTCCGGCTGCCATAACGTTGTACCCCCGCAGAGACAGATTGAAATAAGGCAGAGTAAAAGAATTTTCTCGTGCGAATCATGCGGAAGGATACTCGTTTCCTCGGAAATTGCAGAGGAAGCAAAGAAGAAATTACAACTCTAAAATTGATTTCATCTCCCTCCGGCAACCGGGCCTGAGGGAGATGGAGATATTATTTTTTAAACTCCAGCATGATATTTTTTACGAACTCATCGTCCCAGTATTTTTCGATCCTGCCGTTTTTAAGCCAGTAAATTCTGGGCGGCGCGGAACCGATCAGATCAAAAAAATCGCTTACATCAATTATGTGATAAGGAAAATTTGAATTCGTAATCGACCGGAATGAATCAACCGTCGTATCGCCTTCCCTGAAAAAGAGAAAATATAGATCCGGCAGATAATCAAATGTCTGTTTTAGTCCCGCAAGATCTTTGGTTGTCATCTGGCAATGTTCGCAATCGAGACTGGCTACCGCAAGCAGTTTATCCCCTTCAGCCAGATCCACCCTGCCCGCGTCTTCAAAATAAATATATTTGCCGAATTGGAAATCTTCAATCTCTTTTATTGGTGCAATAAGAAACACCGCAACCATCGAAATTACTATTACAAAAAGCGGAACATATACTCTCCCCTTTTCATCTTTTCCCTTTCTGAACAATATGATAGAAAGAAAAAACAGGAGAATATTTTTGAAGATCGATTCAATTGGGGTCATTTTAATCATATCCCCGAAGCAGCCGCAATTTTCCTTATCGCCCAGCACAAATCCTGAATATGCCAGATATGCCGTAAACACAAAAAGCAATGCCCACGTTAATGGAATTGTGAACCGTTTGAGATAATATGGCTGAAGAAACAACAGTCCGATTGCAAACTCTAACCCTATAAATATCCGTACAATCAGTCCGGCGAGTTCTCTATCCGGTACAATCGCCTGATCAATCAGTATAACTTCAACGCTGCCCGGTGAAATAATTTTCGAATAAGCTGAAATAAGAAATGTAATACCTAAAATTATCCGGAGTAGAAATTCAATGTTAAATTTAAATCTGGGAATCATATGATTGATAGAGTTAATTGGAGGAATTATTGAAATATTTTTTCGATTGCTGATTTAATATCATCCACACCAATAATCTGAATAGAGCCCTTTACTTTAACTGATTTAACATTATTACCGGGAATTAAAATTCTCTGAAATCCGAGTTTGATTGCTTCCTGAATCCTCTTGTCAATATGTCCCACACTCCTAACTTCACCGCTCAATCCGACCTCTCCAATAACAACGGTATTCTTTTTTGCCGGCTTATCGCTGTAGCTCGAAGCAATAGCGCAGCAGACGGCGAGATCGACAGCCGGTTCATCAATTCTGAGACCGCCGGCCATATTTAGAAAGACATTCTGGTTGGATAGCCGCAGGCCAGCCCGCTTTTCAAGAACCGCCAGCAGAATTGAAAGACGTCTGTAATCAAAACCCGTTGCGACCCGCTGCGGATTTCCATATGCCGAAGGCGTAACAAGCGACTGAACCTCTAGAAGAATCGGACGGGATCCTTCAATGCTCGATGTTACTACCGACCCGGTAACTTCTTTATCGAGCTCGCTTAAAAAAATCTGACTTGGATTCTTAACCTCGTGTAGTCCGTCGTCGTGCATTTCGAAGATGCCGATTTCATTTGTACTTCCGAAACGGTTTTTCTGAGAACGAAGGATTCGATATGAATAACTTTTCTCCCCTTCGAACTGAAGAACTGTATCAACAATGTGTTCGAGAATTTTAGGTCCGGCGATCATACCGTCCTTTGTAACATGGCCGATCAGAATTACCGAGCAGTGCCGTTTCTTAGCCGACTGCATAAGTTCAACCGTACATTCCCTTATCTGTGTAATCGTGCCGGGAGTATTATCGAGATCCGCCCTGTAAGTAGTCTGAATCGAATCTATAATAACAACTTTCGGATCGTTTTTTTCGATCGAATTCAGGATCAGGTCGAGATCGGTTTCCGTAAGAACAAAAATCGACTCCGAGCGGATATTCAATCTCCGGGCCCGCATATTAATCTGATTGGCGGATTCCTCACCCGTGACATAAAGGACAGTACCGTTTATTCCGGAAGCTGCCTGCATTACGAGAGTCGATTTCCCAATTCCCGGGTCGCCGCCAACAAGGACGACAGAGCCGGGGACTAAACCTCCGCCAAGGACCCGATCGAACTCCCCTATATTAGTCTTTATACGGTTTTCATCGCGAGGTTCGTCGAAAGAGAGTGTATTGAGTTTTGGTTCAACATTAATTTTTTTGCGTTGGGATTTTTTCTCTTCTATAAACTCTTCTGTAAATGTATTCCAGCTTTCACACGACGGGCATTTGCCGAGCCATTTCAAAGATTCGTGTCCGCAGTTGGAACAGATATATTTTATTTTATGCTTGGACATACTATAATTTATTTGCCTTCAATTAACTCAATTTTTATAAAATGATTTTGTTCAGAAGCCGGTCCTTTGTATAAATTTTTTAATTATCGGGTCTTCGCTTTCAAGTATCTGCTGAGGTGTACCTGTAAAGTAGATTTTACCCTCGTGCATCATAGAGATCTTTTCAGCAGTATTTTTAACGCTGAACATATCATGAGTCACGATTATCGATGTAACATTAAGCTTTTCATTAAGTTCTTTAATAAGATCGTCGATCGCATCGGACATAACCGGATCGAGCCCGGTAGTAGGTTCATCGTATAATACATATTCGGGATTAGTAATAAGGGCGCGGGCAAGTCCAACTCTCTTTTTCATTCCGCCTGATAACTCGGCCGGTTTAAGCTTCTGAGTACCCGGCAGACCGACAAGCTCCAGTTTCTCAGAAACGGCATCATCAATTTCACTTTTCGAAAAACCGGTATTATTCTCAACCAGGGGAAGACTCACATTTTCATATACGGTCATAGAATCGAAAAGGGCGGCACCCTGAAAAAGGAAGCCGAATTTTCTTCTGATCTTATAAAGGTCCTTCTTCTCTATTTCACTTATTATTTCACCGTCGACTTTAACCACGCCGTCGTCTGGAATTAGAAGTCCGACAATATGCTTAAGAAGGACACTTTTGCCGCAACCGCTTCTTCCTATTATAGCAAGCGATTCGCCGGTATTTATAAGCAGGTTTACTCCTCTTAAGACGTGATTTTTACCGAAGCTCTTGTGAAGTCCGATTATTTCGATCATTCGATTTTCATTGAAAAAGTCGGATGAAATATAAAAAAGAATAAGGAGTTAAGCGATGTGAATTTGAACGGGCGCCTGAAACAGACGCCCGCTTAATTTTATTACGGATTCAGTCCCGTATGGCATTCAACGCACATCATTTCCTTCCACTCCGTTGTAACAGCATTGCCCGGATGTTTGAACTCGAGGAAAGAATTAACGGAGGCCACCTGCATATTATCCGGTGTTCCCTGTGCATTTATAACGTGACAGATGTTGCAATCCTTAGAGATAACTTTTTTCTGAACGGTCGCATGCTGATCGTTATGACAACGGAAGCAGCCCATGAATTCGAGATGGCCGATATTATTCGGATAAGCATCCCATCTAACTTTCATTTCAGGAAAGATATTTTTGTTATACTCATTCTGTATTCCGGTAATTGCTTTCTTGATAAGATCGTTTTTGTTCTTGAACAGATCCGGATAATTATCGCTGTAAAACTTAGTGATATGATCCTCTATCCCTTTCATTGCTTCTTCGGTAGTAGCAAATTCTTTTCCGATAACTTCAAGAGCGGCAAATTTTATTAGCGTTAGATCCTTTGGAATAGCTCCTGAAGTAATTGCATTGTTTATAAAGAATGCCGGCGGCTGATAATTATGGGAAGGACGGGTATGACAATCCATACAGTCCATCTGGCGGACTTCGAGACTGTCGAGCAGCTTTTGATCAACATTCTGATTTTCATCCGTATAAACAAAAACTTCGCCGGTTTTAGTATTTGTATATCTAACCCATGGTATATTCTGTCTTTTATCGTCTGTGTGTTTGTATTCGATTTTTACGTTTGGATTAATATGCCAATGTATTCCCTCTTCAAGTCCAAATGCACTCAGACTTGAGCCGATCTTCATGGTAAGCGTTATATCCCATTCGGTATTATTCTCGTCATTTAGATAATGTCTTTCGAGGCGGAGCTTGCGCGAATAAAATTTCTGGGGCCAGTGGCATTCCTCGCAGGTTTCCCTGGCGGGGCGAAGGTCTTTTATCGGCGTAGGAATCGGCCGCGAGAAATCGTTTGCTATAACAGCATAGACCTGGCGTAATCCCGAAAGTTTCGACTTCATATACCAATCCGCACCGCCGCCGATATGGCACTCAACACATCCTACCCTGGCATGAGGAGAATTCTGGTATGCAACGTATTCGGGTTTCATTACAGAGTGGCATACAGTACCGCAGAATTCAACGGATTCAGTATAATGGAACGCTTCATAACTTCCCACAGCACTTGCAAGCAGAAAGATGGCCGTTCCTACGGCGAAAACCATAAAGGCGTTCCTGTGGCGTACGTCATTAAAATCGATTACCGGGAAATCTTTCTGGCTGCCGGCAGCAGACTTTTTTTCTTTCCTGATTTTCCACCACATTCCAAGAGGAATGAGCAGCAGACCGATAACCAGAACAGACGGGAGTGCAATGTAGATAATAATTCCAAGGTACGAATTCCCCTGATCGAGTGTAAGACTTATTACAAAAAGAAAAACAATCATAAAGAAGCTGATAAGCGCTATTGTAGCGCCGACTAAGGAGATCCAGTTCTGAGACGAATGCGGCAGTTTAAGCTTCATTGGGAGTTCCATTATGGTTATTGATTCTATGTGGAATTTAAGAAATGAAATCTACTTAGAAAAGACGGGGAGCGCTTTTTTTATGTAAGGAGCCGGTAATCCCGGCTCCTTAAACTATTCTGTGGAATTTACTTGTCGGATTTTTTCTCTTCTTTTTCTTCCTTTTCAACCTTATCGATAATTATTTTCTTAACTTTTCCCTGTGTAACATGCCCGGGCCGTTTCATCCGAATGCAGCAGCCCCCTTCCTTGCCCGACTTCCGGTCAAAATAAATCATATGATCGCCTGCTTTTTTATCCTTGCCGATCATTATTCTGAAGTTGCCCGATTTCTGATTTTCCTCTAAAAACTTCTCGGCTTCTTCACCTTCGTATGTTTTTATCTCTTCCTTGCCGTCCTTCTTTGTAGTAACGGTTACTTTCTTATCACCATCAACAATTCTTACCTCAATTTTTTTATCCATATCATCTTTACCGGACCAGTTGAAATCTTTATCCTTCGAATCATATTTGAACATCATTACTTTCCCGCCTGTATGTTCAATTTCTTCTTCATCAGATAACCAGATCATCTCCGGCATTTTACCGAATGCCCTTAGTTTTTTTACGAGTCCCTCGGCTTCCTTCCCTTCAAAGACAACATCCTTACCGTCGACTTTAACAGTCAGTTTTTCAACTTTACCTTTAAGCTGGTCCAGTTTGGTAGCTGTCTCGTCTTTTTTATCCTGGGCAAAAAGTGTTAGACTGAAAATCCCAAGCAAAAAGAAAATGATAATTAATATTACTTTTCTTGAATTAATATCGGTCATGGTTTCTACTCCTTATTTAGGTCTAAAATTATACTATCTTACAATTGAATTATGTTAACGGATTCTTAAAAGAATGTTAAAAAATGTTAAATTTATGAAATAGACACCGTTATGAATTAAATTTGCTTCCATGAAAGAGAGACGGATAAAAATAATTGTATCGATAGTAACACTTTCGGTGATCGGGCTGGTTGCAATCCAGATTTTCTGGCTGATAAATGTTATTAAGATTGAAGAGGAGCGGTTCGACAGAAAGGTTAATGATGCACTTCGCGGAGTAGCAGAAAAAATTGACCGGGATGAAGCCGCGCAAGGCGTGTTGAGAAAAATTGAGCATTCTAACCTGCAACCAAAGGATTTCAATCCGGTTAATAAATCAACATCCGGTGTAGTGATTACGGACTCAATTTATAGTATCGCGCTCGTAACAGCAGACAGTTCACAAAAACGGGATCTGAATTTTCAATTCAATTATTTTACCGAGGGAAAGGATACAGCGGATATACGTGTGTTCAGGGTCGACTCCTCTTACCGAAACAAAATTATGATTGGCAACAGAGTCGCCTGGAAACAGAAAATAGATTCTTTTGTGGTTAAGCGGTCGGAGCTTGTTCAGGATGTAGTTACAGACATAATCCGAATTAACACAGGTAAAAAAATTGAGGAGCGGATAAATGAAAGCCGGCTTGAGAATTTTCTGTTCGAAGAACTGAAGAAAAACGGAATAGAGACCAGTTTTTATTTTGGCGTTGAAAAACCTGCACGGGATACTATCGTTCTTGTAAAAGAGGGAGCCAATATTAATGAACTAAAAAAATCAACAGCCAGAACTTTTCTTTTCCCTGACGAAATTTTTAACCGGCCGAATCAATTGGTGGTTTATTTCCCGGATAAGGACAGATATCTTCTTACCTCAGTTTCCGGGATGCTGGTTCTATCCATAATTCTCATTTCAATTATATCTCTGCTTTTTTACAAAACCATTCAAATGTTTATTCAGCAGAAAAAGATTACCGAGATAAAAAACGATCTGATAAATAATATAACGCATGAGTTCAAAACGCCGATTTCAACAATCTCTGTAGCATGCGAGGCGTTAAAGGAACCTGATCTTGTTAAAGAACAATCCTCGGTAGAAAGATACAGGTCAATTATTAAGGAGGAGAACGAGCGGTTGAGTATGATGGTTGAAACCCTGCTCAACACAGCCGCATTCGAGAAAGGTTCAGTTCATATAAACAAAGAGGAATTCAATCTGAACGATGCGGTTATTAAAGCGGCCGAGTCATATGAAGAAGTACTTAAAAAGCAGAACGGCAGGATTGAACTCGCCCTTTCGAATGAAAATTTGAGATGCAACGCGGACAAATTTCATATAACAAATGTTATAAGCAACCTGATCGATAATGCCATTAAATATAACGATCGGGAACCGGTAATCAGAATTTCCACTGAATACAAGGACGCTGAAATTACATTAAACATTTCTGATAATGGCATCGGCATTCACAAAGATCACCTGGAAAAAATATTCGAAACATTTTACAGGGTTCCTACTGGAAATATACATAACGTAAGAGGCAATGGTATCGGACTCAGTTATTCGAAGAAAATTTTAGACGCCCATTCAGGATTAATTACAGTAAGTAGCGCACCGGGTGAAGGAAGCCGTTTTGAAATAAAACTTCCGGGAACAATAGTATAATGACAACTCCATTAACAAGAGTATTATTGATAGAAGATGATCTGAATCTCGGAACCATTCTAAAAGAATATCTAAGTGTAAAAGGATTTGAAGTTGTTCACTGTCTTAACGGCGAGGATGGATTAAGAACCTTTGGCCGCAACAGATTCGATATCTGCATAATTGATGTGATGATGCCGAAAATGGACGGATTTACTCTTGCGGGAAAGATTAAAGAAATTTCTTCTGTTCCATTTATTTTTGTAACGGCTAAATCGATGCTGGAAGATAAGATAGAGGGTTTTAAACTCGGAGCCGACGATTACATAACCAAACCATTCAGCATGGAAGAACTGATTCTGCGCATAAATGCTGTGATAAAACGTAATGATCGTAGTGAAGGGATTCGCGGGTATTCGGAATTCGAGATCGGCAAATATTTATTCAACTTTGATACTCGTTCACTTTGCCTTGACAGGAAAGAGCAGAAGCTCACATCCAGGGAAGCGGAACTCTTGAAACTGCTCTGCCAGAAACAAAATGAATTGCTGGAACGGGGCGAAGCCTTACGCAAAATCTGGAAGGACGATAGTTATTTCACATCAAGAAGTATGGACGTTTATATAACCAAGCTCCGGTCTTATCTTAAAGGTGATCCGTCAATTCAGATCGTAAACGTTCATGGTTCCGGATTCAAGCTGATTGTAAACTGATCTGGACTATAATTCAAGAACCGAATATTTTTGATCTCGCACTTCTGAACGGATTAACCAGATAAATATTCGCCGCAAGTCTTCCAATTGTATAAGAAATTATCGCGGCGGTTACACCAGTCATATCAAAATATTTAATCGTCAGGAAAAGAAGCAGAATAACGGCGGATACTTCAATCATCGTTGCATATGTTATCGGTTTTGTAATTCTGACATTTACAAGAAGCGATCTCTGAAAATTGATCCAGACGGTTGTAATCGGGAAAAAGGTATAGATCATCAGCGGGAGAGCTGCAAACCCGGCTAGTTGTTCCGAAAGCCCGGACACACTAATAAGCCAAACATCGCCGAGAGGCGTAAACGAAATAATCGACAGGCCTGTAAAGACGAGCAGAGCCATAACAGCTGCAAAATTTCTGAGCTTTATGAAATCATCTTTCTTCTTAATTAAAGCAATTCCGACTTCCTGATATGACAAACCGAAAGCTCTGAAAATAAACACAAGCGAATTAAGAACCGGGAGAACCGCAAGAGATTCGAGAGCCATCCGGCTCTGCCCCAGAAAGAATGTTACAACCGGATGAATACCGAGCGATATGAAGGATGTAAGTACAAGAGGATAATAAAACCTGACGATCTCTCCATATGTAAGCTCACTTCCGGAATCCGTACCGTTAATAATCTTTTTAATTAATCCGGAAGACATTAAACGTGTTGCAAATGCTTCGGCAATAACTCCGACAGATAGAGCCGATGCCCCGACAACTACTCCATGCACACCCTTTACTCCAAAGAGAAGGATTGCCGTAAGTGACATTGCCGAGAGACGCACAATTGTTCCTAATGCTACCATTCGAGTCATATTATTTCTTATCATTATCCCCTGGTAGAACCGTCTGTAACCTATTGCCGGAGCCCACGGAATAAGAATTGCTACCGCCATATGAGTTAAATGAGCGACGCGTTCAGGAAGATTTAATACGCCAATTGATATAAAATCAAATACCGGCGGATATATTACTATGAGCATTAGTACAATTAATGCGAGATTAACAATATTGACAAAGCTTCTGAGTTTAAAGAAAGAAAATTTCCCATCGACTAGAGCAGTTGATGCGCTTAGCATCATAATCACCGGAGATTCTATAATAAGTGCAAACGAAAATGCGACTCCGTAAGAGGCCAGATTAAATTCCGGGTCGGCTAATCGTGCTATTAGTGCTGTTAGAAACGGTCCTTCAATAGACATCATCAGCCAGGTAGCCAGGAGAGGAAGCCAGAAGATCAGAATTTTTTTATAGGATAGTTCAGCTAAGTCTTTCAATTGTTTTATCCGCCTCAAAAACTTTTTCTACAAATGATTTTAATTTGTTTTCATCCAGCCGGTCTCCTGTCCGGACTCCGGAGCAGAGATCGAGTCCATACGGCTTTACAATTCTTACAGCTTCGTAAACATTTGAGGAATTTAATCCGCCGGCCAGGAATACCGGCACTTTAACATTCTCTCTGATTACTCTGCTTACGGACCAGTCATGGATTCTTCCCGTTCCACCGAGTTCTTTTATTTTCAGATTTTGATTTCCACTGTCTAGCAGGATGGCATCTACATTACGGGCTACTTCAACCGCTTCTTCAACCGACTTGCGGCCGGTAACGTGAATCACCTGAACAATTTTAATTCCCGGCAGTTCATCTCTCAACATTTTATGAGTTCCGTCTGCAACACGGTCGCATAGCTGAATGGTATTTGTCCTGCATCTTTTCTGCTGCTCGATAATCTCAGCAGCAGACTGTCTTGATGTCAACAGGAAAGTAGAAATTCCCGGAGGAACTGATTCTGCGATTTCAGCAATCAGTTTCTCCTCAATTACACCGGGCCCGCTCGGCATGCTCGATACCAGCCCGAGAGCGGATGCTCCGTATTCAATTGCGAGCAATGCTTCTTTTATGCTGGAGATACAGCAGACTTTGATTCGGGTCATTCAGATAATTCCTCTTTCAAAATCGAATAAAATTTTATGTTGATAAATTTTCCCTTCAAAAAAACTTTATCTTTTAACGTACCTTCATACCGCATACCTGCTTTTTCCATTGCCCTGAAGGAGGGAATATTCTCTTCGTCGCAATGTGCTTCTATACGATTTGCATTCAAAACTTCGAAGCCAAATCTGATTACTCTTTTAATTGCTTCGGTTATAATCCCCCTATTCCAATATTTGGGAGAAAGAACGTATCCAATATCGGCGCACCGGTTTTTATCGTTCCATTTTCTTATTGATATTCCTCCGATGACCTTTTTTTCCGATTTTAATTCAACAGCAAAGTCGATATTATCCTGCGACGCAAACATCTCCGCAGATAGTTTCAAAAACGCTTCGGTATCATCCAGGCTTTTATGAAATTCCCAAGGCAGGTATTGGGTAACGGACGGAACAGATGCATACTCGAAAATATCATACTTATCATTTGGGGAGAATCCTCTCAATATCAGCCGATCGGTCTCAAGCCGTGGTACTTCTTTAATATTATTTGAATTAAACGATCCGGTCATGCACAATTATCTTAAAATTGTTCTCAATTTTTATTACAATTGAAGGCAAATTTAACAAATTATATGAACAACAGCGGTGCGGAGCTAAAATGATTTCTAAAGAATTACTTGATATTCTCTGCTGTCCTGAAACCAAAGCCGATCTTGTTCTGGACGGCAACTTTCTTATTTCAGTTGATAAAGAGAGCAGACGCCGTTACAGGATCGAAGACGACATTCCGATAATGCTTATAGAGGAATCTGAAATACTCGATTTAGATGCCTGGAAAGAAATTATGATGCGGCATAATAAGCCGGTAGAATAAAGAACCGGTGTTTAATATTTCCCCGCCATGATAATCAAACAAAACAGTGACGAAATACAGAATTATTTATCGGACGCTTCAAATTACTCTGGAAGCTGCGAAGCGGTTTATTTCCCTGAAAACGAAAACGATGTAGCCGCACTGTTAAAAAAATCTTCTGATGAAAAAAAACGGATAACAATTTCAGGAAACGGGACCGGATTAACCGGCGCACGCGTTCCCGAAGGCGGTATCGTTCTTTCTGTTGAAAAGATGAATAGAATCATCGAGGTTAATGAATCTGAAAAGTACGCAATAGTAGAACCGGGAGTTCTCTTAAAAGATTTTCAGGACGAGGTGGAATCGCGTAATCTGTTCTATCCGCCCGACCCGACCGAAAGAAACTGCTTTATTGGTGCTACCGTTGCAACCAATTCATCCGGAGCCCGAACTTTTAAATACGGCCCGACAAGAGATTATGTTCTATCTCTAAGAATTGTTCTCTCAGACGGTGAAATAATAAAAATCTCCAGAGATCAGTTTAGATCCGACGGTTATGATGCGATGCTACTTACAGAAAGCGGAAAGATATTATCGTTTAATCTTCCTAAGTATGAAATGCCGGAGACGAAAAACGCCGCCGGGTACTACTGCAAAGAAAATATGGATCTTATAGATATTTTTATCGGATCGGAAGGAACTCTCGGTGTAATTACACAAATTAAATTGAAGCTTATCGAACTTCCGATGAGTGTATTTTCATCGGTTGCATTTTTCAGGAGTGAAGATGACGCGTTAAATTTTATAGAACACGCCCGCTCTATATCAAGAGAAAACCGGTTAATTGCTAACAAAAAGTTATCGGCAAGAGGCCTGGAATTTTTTGATAAGAACGGAATTGATTTTCTTAGAGATGCTTACACAAAGATTCCTGATAGCGCTGAAGCGGCAGTATGGTTTGAACAGGAAACAGGAAACGAAAAAGATTCGCCCGAAAGCCAATGGATTGAGATCCTTGACAGGTATAATTGCATTACCGATGAATCCTGGCTCGCCCTCGGTTCGTCCGATGAAGAAACATTCAAAGAATTCCGTCATGCCATCGCCTGGAAGGTAAATGAATATATTACTCAAAAAGGATTGAAAAAAGTCGGAACGGATACAGCTGTACCGGAGCAGTATTTCAAAGAGTTTTACAGGTTATCAAAAAAGATGGTTGAGGAGAACGGGCTTAAGTACGTTATATACGGCCATGCGGGCAATTGTCATCTTCATTTGAATATGCTTCCGGAAAATCCGTTTCAGTTTCAGATAGCAAAAAAAGTCTATTCGGATTTGTGTGCTCTGGCGGTTAGTTTCAAAGGAACTGTATCAGCAGAACACGGTATCGGCAAGGCCAAACGTGAATACCTGATTAAAATGTACGGCGAAGATGTAGTGCGTAAAATGGCCCTGTTAAAACTCGCATTCGATCCGATCAAAATTTTATCGATCGGGAATATTTTTGAGGAAAGATTTCTTGATTAGTTTAATACGGCTTTCGGTTCTATTATCTCTCTTATTTTTCTCACTCTCAACTCACGCCCAGGCAGACCGGCAGGATATCGAAAATAAATACCGGCTCGCACTCAGCTACGAACAGGCCGGGCAGTTTGAAAAAGCCGAAACAATCTACAGGGAGCTTCAATCCCTGGAGACATGGAATCAGGTCTATCTGGATGCTTTGAATAAAATTCTGGTCAGGCAGAAAAAATACGACGAGTCGATTCTGCTCCTCGAAACTAAGATTAAAGAAATACCGGCCGATGTTTCTCTCTACGGAATGCTCGGAACCACATATTATATGATGGACAACATTCAGAAGGCATACGAATCATGGGAGCGCGGCATCAATATAAATCCGAATACTTACGTTCCATATCGTGTTATTGCCAATTATGCGATCGAAAACCGCCTATTCGATAAAGCGATCGAGATTCTTAAACGGGGAAAAGCATTTTCCGGCGATCCTGTAATCTTCTCTTTTGATCTGGCAAACATCTATTCATTAAACATGCGGTTTGAAGAGGCTGCCGAGGAGTATTGCACTCTTGTATCCGCAAAACCGGAACAGTCCGGAATTGTTAAATCACGATTTCAAAATTATTTCGGAAAACCCGGCGCTGCCGAAAGCACAATTAAAGTGATTAAAGAATTTGCCGAAAGAAACAGTCTCCCCGTTTTCAATGAACTGCTTTCATTTGCCTACTCACTTTCCGGAATGTACGATGAGGCATTTGAAAATATTATTGAGTACGACCGGAAAATAAACGGCGGGGGGAATTACATCTTTGCTTTTGTCCAGGAAGCATACAGGAACAGGCAGTATGATATTGCTTCGAAAGGTTACAGATATATAATTCAAAATTATAAACAATCCCCTCTGGTTCAGATAGCCGAAATCGGGTTGGTCAGAACACTCGAAGATAATGTTAACCTGAAAGTAAAAAATAATTCCTCCGGCTGGAAACTCTACGGCAACGACGACAAGAAATTTGAAGAAGAATATTCAGCTGTAATCGTTTCATATGAACGTCTTGCAAAAATATATCCCGACAATGCTTCGTTTATTGAAGCAACTTTCAGAATGGCTGAAATTTATTTCCGTAAGTTGAATCAGTTCTACAAAGCAGATAGTCTATACAATCTGGTTATTAGTAAATCTCCATACTCCAGATACACATCATTATCGTATCTGGGTAAAGGAGAGATTGCGATGAAACTTGATCGGCTTGATGAAGCGGTTAATTTACTGATACAGAGCGGAAGATTCAGTAATGCAGAACCCGACGTAGTTGCCCAGGCGAAACTGTATCTTGGATTAGTCTATTTCTGGAAAGGGGATTTTAACGGTTCAATAAATATCCTGAAAGAACTCCTTCAAAATCTAAATTCTGATCCGGCTAATGATGCAATTGAATACTCCTCACTCATTACATTGGCAAGAAAAGATTCTTTAAACCTTTTAACCTACGCAAAGGCGGACAGACTTTTGTTTCAAAACAAGCCGAAAGAATCCGCGATTGAATTTAAAACTTTAGCTGATAACTCTAATTTGTTTGTAATAAACGAGTTCGCAAAATATAAACTCGCCGAAATTTTAATTTCTGAAGAAAATTTTTTTGAGGCCTCTAAAATCCTC
This sequence comes from Melioribacteraceae bacterium, assembly GCA_035362835.1. Lineage (NCBI taxonomy): Bacteria > Pseudomonadati > Ignavibacteriota > Ignavibacteria > Ignavibacteriales > Melioribacteraceae > Melioribacteraceae bacterium. The sequence goes on along the minus strand of DAOSDY010000001.1, from coordinate 1,368,781 downwards.
GAAGAGCTCTCAGATGAGTTAAAAGCTGCGATTTTTGCAGATAAATCAACTTTATTGCTCGGAATGACGTATCAATTCGGTTTGAATGACCCGCAGCGCGGCGCGGCAATTTACCAGAAATTGCTTGAAAAATTCCCCAACTCCTTATATTTTGACACAGCAAGAGAATACTTAAACTCAATATCCATAAAAAACGGAAATAAATGACAGATTCCAGAGAACCCAAAAGCGTTAAATGCTCCTTCTGCGGAAGAGACGGCAGTGAGGTTACCAGCATGGTAGCCGGTCCGGATGTTTACATTTGCGATATTTGTATTAAAACAAGCGTCGATATACTTAAAAATAATGTCGCCTCTTTTACAAAAAAAGAAACCTATAATTCTACTTTAACACCCGACCTGATTAAAAAAAGTCTGGATGAATATGTTATCGATCAGGAACTTGCAAAAAAAATCCTTGCCGTTGCAGTTTATAACCACTATAAAAGGATCAATGCTTCAACTTCTCTTTTCGATATGGATGAAATTGAAATTGAGAAGAGCAACATTTTATTAATCGGGCCAACCGGAGTCGGCAAGACACTTCTTGCTCAGACTCTCGCGCGGATACTCGATGTGCCTTTTGCAATTGCAGACGCTACCACATTAACCGAAGCCGGATATGTTGGAGACGATGTTGAAACCGTCCTTGTCCGGCTGCTTCAGGCGGCGGATTACAATCTCGAAAAAGCTCAGAAAGGAATTGTCTACATAGACGAGATCGATAAGATAGCGCGCAAGAGCGAATCGGTCTCTATAACGCGTGACGTTTCCGGAGAGGGTGTTCAGCAGGCGCTCTTGAAAATTCTGGAAGGAACCGTAGCCGGTGTTCCGCCGCGCGGAGGCAGGAAACATCCCGAACAGAGTCTCATAAATATTAACACAAAAAATATTCTTTTCATTTGCGGCGGCGCTTTCGAAGGAATCGAAAATGTTGTTGCTTCCAGAATCAACCGGAACACAATCGGTTTCGACACCGATCTATCCAACAACGAAGTTATGGATAAAGATAACCTGGTCACACAGATTCAGCCGGAAGATCTTACAAAATACGGATTGATTCCCGAGCTTGTAGGACGATTACCGATTATTGCTCCTCTCCATTCTCTCAACGACAAGGCATTAAAGAATATTCTAACCGAACCTAAGAATGCAATAATTAAACAGTACAAGAAATTATTTATGATGGAAGGTGTGGAGCTGGAATTTGATCAGCTTGCACTTGATGAAATTGTCAGGAAAGCATTCGAGCGTAAAACCGGTGCCCGCGCGCTCAGATCGATTGTTGAAGGAATTCTGCTCGATATTATGTACGAACTTCCAACACAGGAAAACATCGATAAATGTTTAATAACTCGTGACGTGGTAACCAAAGGAGAAAAACCCCTCTACATAGAAAGCGATAGAAAAACAGCTTAAAGTAATTTCCGGAATTTAGGGGCTTAATCGGTCACTTATTTGTATTACGATTAAGCCCGTTTTATTTTTGTCCCACACATTTAATATTTAAGATGAAATTTATAGCCCCGTTATTAATCTGTTTTATCTCCACTTTTGCTCAGTCCAAGCTCCTTATAAATATGGACCTTCAGCAGGCGGATCATTTGAAGGCATACGGTATTGCATTTAACGCTCTGGAGAGCGGATCGACGGGTGACTGGCTATTAAACTACAAGGGCGGATCTTTCATGTTCGATTATACGGATCAGCTCGCGTTCAAATGCAGGCTAAAAGGGGTTTCCTTTTCACCTCTTTCAAATGAAGAAGCGGTTCAGATTTATTCCTTTGTCCAGAGCGAAGATCAGAATATGGATATCGTCCGTCTGGAAAAAGCACCGAAGATAGCTGTTTATGTTCCGCCCGGATTTCAGCCGTGGGATGACGCCGTAATGCTGGCGCTCGATTATGCCGAAGTTAGCTACGATAAAATCTGGATTGAAGAGATCCTCCGCGGTGATCTTGAAAAGTACGATTGGCTTCATTCGCATCATGAGGATTTTACAGGGCAGTTCGGAAAATTTTATGCTTCGTTCAGCGGGGCCGCATGGTATGTTGAACAGCAGCTTCTGTATGAAACGGAAGCAAAAAAACTCGGTTTCAAAAAAGTATCCGATATGGAAAAAACCGTTGTGGCGATAATCAAGGATTACGTCGGCAAGGGAGGATTTCTATTTGCAATGTGTTCGGCAACCGACTCGTTTGATATTACACTTTCTGCAATGAATGTAGATATTGTTGACAGGATGTACGACGGAGACGCTCCGGATCCCGGTGCGGAAAACAAACTCGATTTTTTAAATACATTTGCATTCGAGAATTTTAAACTGGAAATGAATCCGCTTATTTACGAATACAGTGATATCGATATCCAGCCCCTTGAAATCGGAGACCAGCGGAACGACTATTTCACTCTATTCGATTTCTCCGCCAAATACGATCCGGTTCCAACAATGCTGATTCAGAATCATGTTAACGTGATTCCCGGATTTATGGGTCAGACAACTATGTACCGGAGAAAACTGATCAAGAACTCAGTTTATATACTTGCCGAGAGGGCCGGCACAGATCAGATTAAATATATTCACGGAAATTTCGGAAGAGGGACTTTTACATTTTACGGCGGTCACGATCCGGAGGATTATCAGCACGCGGTGGGAGACCCTCCAACTGACCTGAGTTTATTTAAAAATTCGCCTGGCTACAGGCTGATATTAAACAATATTTTATTCCCTGCAGCTAAAAAAAAGGAACAAAAAACTTAGAAAACTTTTTATTCCCCCTGAATCCTTTTAAAAAATATTTTATCTAATAAGGCGTTATGAAATATCTAAAATTCAAAAACAGTAATGATGAAGTCCCGATCGGGAAAATTGTTTGTGTAGGAAGAAACTATGCCGAACACGCCAGAGAACTTGGAAACGAAATTCCTGATTTCCCTTTGATATTTTTAAAACCGGCATCAAACGTTATCTTTTCTGGAGAACCGGTTGTTCATCCGGAATATTCAAACGACCTGCATCACGAAGTAGAACTTGTTCTATATATTGGAGCCGAAGTAAAAAATGCTGATGACCAATCCGCTTCGGAGGCAATTGAGGGTTACACGGTTGGACTTGATATGACTCTCCGGGATTTACAATCCCAGTTCAAGAAAAAGGGAGAACCCTGGACCTTGGCCAAATGTTTTGATACAGCGGCAGTTCTCTCTGAGATTGTATTGAAGAAAGATTATTCTTTAAACGGGAATGAGGCGATCTCCCTTTCAGTAAATGGAGTAGAAAAACAGAATTCGCAGGTTAAGAATATGATCTTTTCGCCGGTTGAAATTGTGAAATATATCTCTGCACGAATGAAACTGGAAAAAGGAGATCTGATTTTTACAGGGACACCCGAAGGAGTTGGGCGTGTGGTTCCAGGTGATTCAATCGATGCATCAATCGAAAATATCGCTTCATTATCGACTAAAGTAATTAAATAAATAAGGAGTAACTAATGCCAATCTTTGAGTACAAATGCAACGACTGCGGTAAAAAATTCGATGTTCTTCAAAAATCCTCCGCAAACCTGGAAGAGGTGATTTGTCCAGACTGCCAGTCCAAAAACCACAAGAAATTACTCTCGTCGTTCAGCGCTTCAACCGGAAGCTCGACGGGTTTCGACAGCGGTTCTTCGTGTTCCGACGGCAACTGCGGTGTTCCTTCCTACGGCGGATGCGCCAGCGGAATGTGCGGATTAAACTAAAAAAAAGCCCTTCCTTAGCCGAGGAAGGGCTCTACCTGCAGACTAATTGTAAGTCTGCAAAAACGAATACTCCTTCGCATAATAAAGCATCTGTTCTGTAAAGTCCTCCGGATATTCTATCTTCACATCAATAATTTCTTCTCCGTTCATTACCGGAACTAACCGCGGATTGATGAATCCTGCATAGGGAGCAATGTTCAGCTTTTTATATCTAGTGAGAACTTCATCATGAATCTTGCGGTCTACCTTTACTCCGTAAGTTTCGATCAGATTTTTTCCTGCTTCGAAATCACCTTCAGATTTAATTCTCTGAACTTCATTCAGCATCTGTCCGAACAGGTTTCTCAGTTTTTCATAATCGTTAATTACAAAAAATGTTTTACCGTCCTTTAACTTTTTCTCTATTATGTTTTCACTTTTCCCTTTTTCATAAACCCATTTCGATATAGTCTGCCTGTTACGCATATGGGCCTGTTCAATATTATCGCCCGGTTCAATCCTGGAAAGCTGAGTCATCAATCCGTTTCTGATATAAGCATCATATTCGGCTTTGCCGGTTTCAAGAGAGGGCATTACGCCGATATCAACGAGCTTCCGGTCCAGAATAAAATAGAGGGCTACAAGATCCGCACGCGTTTCCTCGAGAACAGAGGCATAATTCTTCAGAGTCTCGTTCGGCTGTCCCACCCCGGGATTCAGCTGACCCGAGCCGTGTCCAATCACTTCGTGCATATCTGTATGAAGATCGCTTGCAAGGGCTCCGTATTTTCTAGCGCGGTCGATTTCATCTTTAGAATAGGCAAACTCCTCCAGTAATCCGCTCGACTCCGCCGCTTTGTTGTAAGAGTATACAATGTTGCCGAGGTTTACAGATTTTGATCCGTGCTCTTTTCTTATCCATTCTGCATTCGGCAGATTAATTCCGATCGGAGTTGAAGGAGACGCATCACCCGATTCGACTACTACAGTAATTACTTTGGCGGAAATTCCTGTCACATTTTTTTTCTTGTGTTCGGGCATAATTGAAGAATTATCCTCGAACCATTGAGCATTATCGCTTATTGCCTTAATCCGTTTTGTTGCTTCCAGATCCTTAAACGAAACAACAGATTCGTAGTTCGCCCTGTAACCGAGAGGATCATTATACGTTTCAATGAATCCGTTTACAACATCTATTACGGAAAGAGTATCTTTAACCCATTCGATATTATATTCGTCCCATTTTTTTAAGTCGCCCGTTTTATAATACTCAATAAGCAGTTCAAGAGTTTTTTTCTGATGGTCGTTTTCGGCAACTCCAGCAGCTTTATTCAACCAGAAGAGAATCTGCCTTATAGCGTTATTATACATTCCTCCAAGTTTCCAGGTCTGTTCAACAACTTCACCGTTTTCTTTTACAAGTTTCGAATTCAAGCCGTAAGAAACCGGTTTCGGGTCTTCAGGATCAGCGATTCTTTTATAATAATTTTCGACTTCCTTTTGGGATACGCCTTCATAAAAATTAACAGCAGAAGTTCTTACGAGATCCGAATTAGGATCCTGGTTGACTTTATATTGATCTACATTAGGGTCAAAAAGGACCGGGATAAGTTTATTTATCAGGTCATCAATCATCTCACCGTTTTGAAGCGGAAGAGAATACTCGTCTGTTCCGGAAATTAACTGACGGAAATATTCTTCAGAAAAGCCGGGAGTGAATTTTTTATTCGAATAATGATGATGAATCCCGTTTGAGAACCAGACACGTTTTGTGTATTCTAAAAATTTAGCAAACTCGGGAACTGTTCTATCGCCGCTGTAGGATTTAACAATCCCTTCCAGAGTTCTTCTTATATATAAATTGTGCTTGTAGTTCTGATCCCAGATAATATCCCTGCCGGAAAGCGCTGCCTGATAGAGATAATAGAGGAGAGTTTTCTGAGGCAATGATAAATCCTCAAATCCCGGGACCCTGTAACGCTGAATACGCAAATCAGCAAATTGTTCGGCTACATACTTAAAATCGTCTTGCTTCTGTTCTTGAGAGCAGTTCATAATAAATAACCCTGATAATAAAATTAATATAGCGGATGCTGTTTTTTTCATAACGCTTCCAAAATGTTTTCTAATGATTAAATTAGGCGGTGCAAAATATAATTTTTGATTAAGCTAAACAATGAATTAACCATTACTCCGGATTTGCCATGAATATTCAAATAATCGGGACAAAAAACTGCAGCGATACCCGGAAAGCAGAGCGGTATTTTAAGGAGAGAAGGATTCCGTTTCATTTCAGGGATCTGAACGAAAAAGGACTGGCTAAAGGCGAACTTGATAATATCGCTAGGAAATTTCCTTTGGAAGAATTAATTGATCGCGAGGGGAAACAGTTCAAAAAGCGTAATATGCAGTACATGCGTTTTGATATTGAAGAGGAATTATTGAATGATTCACTTCTGTTTAAAACGCCGATTGTAAGAAACGGCAGTGATGTAACAATTGGGTATCAGCCCGATACGTGGAAAAAATGGATTGAAGAATCGAGCTAACGGCTGTTAAGCAAAATTTTTCTCGAATCAAATTCTTTCAGCAATTCTCCGCAGGAATTAAATTGAATTCCATCCCAGCCGCAGGCTTTCGCGCCGTCAACATATTCCTGAATATCGTCAATAAATAAATGCTCGCCGGACGGCTTTCCAGTAAAGTTCTCAACGGTTCTGTAGATTTTTTCTTCCGGTTTAATGGCTCCGACTTCATGCGAAAGGAACAGCTTATCGAAGTGGTTTAAGAATTGATGATGCTGGTACCCGTATTCTTTATGAATCTCATTCGTATTAGAGAGAAGGCAGAGAGTATAGTGTTCCTTGAGTTTGGGAAGCAGATCTATTACATCCTGATTCAATGAGAATATATCGGAGAATATTCTGCAGAAATCATCGCCGTTTATCCTGCCTTCGAGCCATTCAATCATTTGTGAGAGGTACTGATGGCGGGACAACTCCCCTTTTTCGAATGAGCGGTGAATGTGATAATTATCCTTATACAATTGAGCGAACTGGTCGCCCATCCCGGGCTTAAGGTTATTGAAGTGTTCAATCGGTTTTGTATAATCGAACGGGATTAATACGTTTCCAAGATCAAAAACTATAACGGAGTATTTCATTAACACCTTGCAATAAAGTAACTGACACAAAAATAAAAAAAGCTGTATTAACCGGCATAAAAAATGCCGCTTCTAAAACAGGAGCGGCATCAAGCCATCTATATATTTTTTTTCTTATCCTAATTCTTCTGCCGGAGTTGCAATTTCCGGTTTCTTTTTAACAAAAAGTCGAATGATCTTTTTAATTCGCAATGGAATAGAAACCCTCATCTCTTCAACTTTCGTATAAACTATCGGAACAACAATAAGAGTAAGAAACAGAGAGCTTGTTAATCCTCCAATCAATGCCCAGGCAAGACCGGATTTCCATTCGGCGCCGGGGCTTCCGGAAAGCGCGATCGGCATCATACCGAAAATCATTGTCAGTGTTGTCATGAATATTGGGCGGATTCTCATCCTGCCCGCGTCAATAATCGCGTCTATTACACCTTCACCCTGACTTCTCATAAAGTTGGTTCTATCAACAAGGAGAATAGCGTTTTTAGCAACGAGTCCCGTAAGCATTATTATACCAAGAATTGTAAAGATATTAAGGGCCTTCATCATTAAAGCAAGCGCAAAGAGAGCTCCGATCATTGCGAGCGGAATTGAGAAGAGAATAATGAACGGATAAACAAACGAATCATACAGCGCAACCATCACCATATAAGTAAAGAGAATTGCAGCCAGTAAGGCGAGCGCAAGATCAGCAAACGACTCGCGCTGGTTTTTAACATCCCCCTCATAAGTATATTTAACACCCGGGGGGAATTTATATTTGCTCAATTCCCTGTCTATACCCGCAGAAATCTGTCCTGTTGTTATTCCAGTCTGAACCTGAGAATAAAGTGTAACAGAGGAAGTTCTTGCCTGCCTCTGAAGTTTAGTAGGTCCGGTAGAGCGGTAAATATTCGCAAATTGTTTAAGATAGATCTGCTGACCCTTACGGTTTACAAAACTGATATTACCGAGGTTATCGGTTTTTGAGCGGTCGAATTTATCCAGAATAATTCTTATGTCGTATTCTGTGTTGCCTTCCTGAAGCTTAGCCTCGTCGTTACCAGTAAGAGCGACCTGAAGCGCCTGACCGACTTCTGCAATTGTCAATCCGAAGCTTGTTAATTTTCTCCTATCGATATCAACGCGGGTTTCAGGATTCCCTTCTTCGGAAGAGAGGCGGACGTCGGCTGTTCCCGGAATATTCTTTACAATCTGCTGAATTTCCGATGCGGCTCTTCGTACATCTTCGTAGTCGGGACCGCTTATAACCATCTGTATCGGGGTCTGATTGGCGGTTCCAAAAATACCGACCGGATTGACGCGGACTTCTACGCCGGGGACCTGCTGGGCGAGACGTTTAATATCGTTCCCAACTTCGTCGGTCGATTTCTTTCTTTCCTCTTCGGGTACAAGAGTTACAGTAATTTCCGTAACATTACTCGATGCGAACCCAACAAATCCTTCGTTTGAAGCGCCGACATTAGTATAGATACGCATCACTTCCGGCATCTCCCCGATCTTTTTTTCAATCAGCTGAGAAACCATGTTTGTCTCTTCAATTGTAGCGCCCGGAGCTAATTCAAGCGTAACGGCAAACTCGCCGCGGTCTGTCTGAGTCATAAATTCAGCGCCGATAAATCCGGCAGGAATCAATGCAAAGCTCGCTACGAAAATACCTATAGTCATTAAAGCTACTTTTCCTCTATGATTAATCGCCCACTTAAGAAGGACAATATAATACTCAGTAAAGTCTTTAAATTTCTTTTCGAACCAGATAGCAAATTTACCCAGAATGGTTCTGGATGTTAACCTCTCAAGTTTCGCGAAGCGTGATGCAAGCATCGGAGTTACTGTAAATGAAACGAAAAGACTCATCAATGTTGAGGCAACAACAACCGCTGAAAATTCCCTAAGAATATTTCCTACTATTCCGCCGACGAGCGTGAGAGGAAGGAAAACGGCAACATCAACAAATGTAATGGCAAGCGCCGCAAAACCGATTTCATTTCTGCCTCTTAGTGCTGCCACCCTGCTCTCCTCTCCTTTCTCAAGGTGATGGTAAATATTTTCGAGGACAACGATCGAGTCGTCTACCAGAATACCCACAACAAGAGAGAGCCCTAGCAGAACCATAAGATTCAACGTAAAACCGAATGCCCAGATAACAATAAAAGTTGAGATCAGAGAAGTAGGTATCGCAACTAATATTATCAGTGAGTTGCGAATACTGTGCAGAAACATAAGCATAACAGCGGCTACCAGAACCACCGCGATAGCAAGGTCATCTTTAACCGCGTCAACCGCATCGATAGTAAAGAGAGATCCGTCTTGAGCTATTTCGAATTTCACATTATCGTCTTTATAGATCTCCTCAATTTTTACAATTTCTTCTTTAACAAGATTTGCTACATCTACTGAATTCGCATCGGACTGTTTTTGAAGAATTATGCCGATAGTATTCCTGAAATTAATTCTGCTGATGTTGGTATAATCCTTTATCCCGTCTTCAATTTCCGCAACATCTGAGAGTTTTATTTCACCTCCCATTCTCGATTCGCCGATACTGAGATTCTTCAGGTCTTCAATCGATTTTAATTTTCCGGCAACCCGTATAATAAACTGTCCGTCGCTGTCTTTAATTTTACCAGTCGGGAAATCGAGATTGGATGCTTTAATCATCTGTGTTACCTGAGTAATAGATAAACCGAAAGCACGGAGTTTCTGAAGGTCCAGATTGACTTTTATCTCTCTCTCCTCGCCGCCTACAAGAGCAAGCTGCCCTACACCTGGGACTCTGGAAAGCTGCGGCTGAATTTTATCTTTGACAAACTGATATAATTCCCGCGAATCCATATTCGCAGAAACCCCCATTCTCAGAATAGGAATTTCGTCGAGTGCGATTTTAGAAATGGTCGGCGCTTTTGCGCTTGCGGGTAACTGAGATGTAACCTGCCCTACTTTCCTTTGCGCGTCCTGTAATGAAAAGTCAGTGTTCGCCGTTTGAAGAAGTTCAATCACCACAAATGAAAGTCCTTCTGTAGAAGTAGACCGTACTTCTGAGACTTTGTCCATTCCCGAAACAGCGTCCTCAATCACTTTTGTAACACTTGACTCCACCTCGCTTGGTGAAGCGCCCGGATAGATGGTTGTAATTGTTATAACCGGCGTAGAAAATTTCGGAAGTAATTCATATTTAAGCTGCCTGAAAGCAAAGAGTCCCAGAATAATGAGCGCCGAAAATACAACTATAACAAGGGACGGCCGTTTTATTGATAATTCTGTAATTGTCATTTTCATTTTCCTTTTCTTATAAACTACTTAATAACCGTTACACGGGTGTTATCAACAATGTTGTTCTGTCCGTTTACAATAATCTCTTCTCCTTCCATTAAACCCTGAAGGATTTCTACAAACACACCGGACTCGTTACCAACCACAACGTCGCGCAGTTTCGCAACTTCATTTTCCACAACAAAGACCCGGGGCTGTTTAATACTCCCGACTAGCGACTCACGTGGTATAACTATCGATTTTCGATCTTTAATGGAAGTAAATTCAACCCTGGCAAACATTCCCGCTTTAAGAGGATTTTCCCTTTCATTAACAACATTTATCTCAACCGGATATGTATGAGCTTCATCCGCCTTGGCACTAACCGATTCAATTCTTCCTTTAAACACATTACCCGGATAAACGTCAACGGTTACAGAAACGGGATCTCCGGCTTTAATCATGAAAGCATCTTTTTCGGCTACGTTTATTTTTACTTTCAGTCTGGAGATATCCACAATATTTGCAACGAGCGTAGGCTGCGGAGGACCCTGAAGCATCGCGCCCACGTCAACGTATTTCGCGGTTACATAACCGGAGATTGGTGTTTTGATCTGCGTATCGTTGTATTGTCTTTTTGCAACAATATACTGCGACTCTGCAAGAGAATAGGCAAGCTTAATCTGATCTAACTGAGAATCGGAAGCAGACTTTTCCTTATGAAGAGATTGAAATCTTTCGAAATCTTTTTTTGCTTTCTCATAATTTGCTTCGGCGCTCATTAAAGCAGCTTTTCTGAGTTCATCATCAACCTGGAAAAGGACAGAGCCGGCAGGTTTATAATCTCCTACTTTAATATAAACGGCCGTTACTTTTCCGGAAGTTTCAGAAATAATGTTTACATCGTTGTTTGCTGCGACAGTTCCGACTAGACTAAGTGATTCTGCCAGATTCTTCTGAACGGCTTTTTCAACCTTTACGTAGTAAACGTCCTTTATTCCGCCAACGCTGGATGCATTCATTTTCTTTTTATTCATAAACAGAATTGAAACCACGCCGATAACAATTACAGCAAACAGCAGGATTAATTTCCAGTTTTTCATTTTATATTTCTCCAAATATTATATTCTTATTTACCGATTGATTTTTCAAGTTTTGCTTTTGCAAGCTCATAATCCACAAGCGATGTTGTGTAATTTGTTCTGGAGCCGATAAGAGCCGTTTCTGCGTCTATCAGTTCCGAGCTTGTTGTGAGCCCGTTTTTAAATTTTTGAGAAGTAACCCTTAAATTTTCCTCTGCCTGTTCAACGCTCAGTTTTGCAATTGAAATTTTTCTTTCGGCCTGATTAACATTAAGATAATTCTGAGTTACTTCCATTGTAATACCGTCCTTGATTAAACCGAATCCGTCAACCGCCTGGGCAAGCTGCGCTTCCGCCTGGTCAGTCTGATGCTTTGTTGTAAACCAGTCCCATACATTCATGCTTATGTTTACTCCCGCGTCCCATGTTGCATCAAATCTGTTTTGGGTAGGAAGAATCCTCTGGTTCGGTTTCGAGTAATAGTAGTTCCCGTAAAGAGAGATTTGCGGGTACCAGGAGGATTTGGCGAGGGTAACGCCCGCTTCGCCTGCTTTAATTCTTGAATCAGCAGCTTTAAGCTCGGGTCTTCTTTCAATCGCTTCATTGATAAGGGTGATTAATTGTCCGGCTGAATATCCGGCTTTGTTTGCCTCAGAAGAGATTTCGATATGTGTATCGAGCGGGATTCCGATTACATTATTGAGGGCAACTGTTGAGAGCTTAACGGCATTTTCAGCATCAACCTGCTGATAAAGAGCGTTCGACAATTGCACCTCGATTTTGAGTATATCGTTGCGAGTAATCATACCTGCTTTTTCAAGATTCCTTGCGTCATCGAGATGTGCTTTAATCTGGTCGACAGTTTCGTCCATTAGTTTTTTAAATTGAATTGCTTTATAAACACTCCAGTAGGAATTCCGGATATTAAAGATGAGTTCGCTTTTATCCCTGTTATAATCCTCGTTTACAGCGTTGGCCAATTCTTCATTCATGGTTAGATTTCCCGCAAGCCGGAAACCGGTAAAGAGAGGCTGAAACAGGGAGAGTTGTGCCGAATAATTATCGAAGATACCCGGCGCAATCGGAAAAGACCCGAACGGAGTATTGATGATAAACGGATCAACCTCACTAAGTCTTCTGTAACCGGCATTCAGTTTAAGAGACGGAAGCCGGAGTGCGTTGGATTCCTTTGCTTTTGACTGTGCGCTTTTCACTTTCATCAGGGACGAATGAAGAGTCTTGCTGTTCTTCAGACCGATTTCTATAGCCTGACCGATAGAAAGTGAGATTTTTTCCTGTGCAGGAATAGACCCGTTAAAAAACAATAATCCTAAAAAAAGAAAAACATATTTGGTGTACCTCATGTTAAAGAGACTCCATTATTTTCGTTTATCAGATTTGTGTTACGATATTTCTCTCTTCCTTTATCGGAAAAGATTCCTTCAAATAAAATTTTTACAATATCGGTATAGGCTTCGTTTGCCGTCACCGGCAACCGGGCAAGAGATTCGAGATTTAGCATGCCGTGGATAGCCGAGAAATAGAGTTGAACCGCTACATCGCTGTTAAAGTCATTTCTAAAAACACCGCTCTCTTTTCCCTGATTTATCAGCTTTGAAAAACAGAGATATGCATTCTTCCTTCTGAAAGCCTGTATATCGTTCCATATATCGGGGTGACTTTTAACAAGGTCCTGAAAATTCGGATGGGATAATTTTGAAAAGTGTGATGTAATAAAGCTCAGAAACTTATTCAGCTTCTCAACAAAATCGATGCTATTATCGGCAACCAGTTTATCTACGAAAGTTTCTATTTCGCATTTTTTGTTTTGAACAATTTCTTTTAGAATATGCTCCTTGTTATTGAAATGTTTGTACAGCGTCTTCTTGCTGATCGAGAGAAGAGAAGCGATTTCCTCCATAGTAACCTTTGTAAAGCCGAACTGAAAAAACATTTCTTCTGCTTTAGTAAGTATTCTTTGTTTTACCTCAATATCGTAAGCCATTGTCACCTATGATTGATTCAGTAACAGAACACCGGGAATCTTTTTATAGTTCCCCCGGAAACAATTGTTGTTTAAGTCGTTTCCAAACTTACAAAAGTTTCATAATCCTTAAGAAAATTTTTTTGAGGTGCGCACAATAAAAAAAGCCGCATTTTTAGCAATGCGGCTTTTTTCTTCTAAAACAGATTCAAAAAGCTTATTTCACTTCGAATAGCGAGTCGGGAAGGCCTGTATTAATTTCTATGGAGGAGACAGTCAACTCAATAGTCTGAGGTCCGAAGGATTGGGTCATTTTGAAAGGATATTTTACACCTTTCACCTCCCTGTAATCGTCCATATCAATTACCTGGTTAAAAGTACCCTGCTCGGTAGAAACTGAACTGGCGGTTCTGATTAAATATCCTGTTTCAACCGAGTAGTATGCCGTGCTTTTCTTGCCGTTCGGCTGTGTGAAAGAAATTTTATAAGCCTCTTTTCCGTTTATGGTTTCCATTCCGGTCAGTTCATATTTAACACCTCTTTCGTCGTAAGTAAGCATGTTGTGCAAAGAATTATCTTTCATATCTTCAAGCTGATCACCGGCGAGATCGGTTCTCTGTCCCATTCCTTCAGTATACCCCTTCTCACCGTCAAAAACTGTTTTCTGCTGAAATACTCCTGCGTCGAGAAGCTGATAAAGTTTATTCGGCTCTTTCTGATTGATTGTAATGGTGAGGTTCATTCCCTGAACGGTTCCAGACAATTTTGTAACCTTATCGTTTACCTTCAGAATATTCTCTTTACCGCCGATAGCCTCGACGTATTTATTCAATATATCACCGGCTGTAACGCCTGCAGGAATTTTCTTGGAAGAAGGATCGAAAAGATTACCGTTAATATCAAAATAATCTACTTTACTGCTAACACTGAACTTTGAAATATTTTTTGCAATCTCCTGACCGTTGCCCACAACAATAATATGAAGATTGTTAGGTTTAATAAATTTTTTAGCCGCGGTATAAATATCATCTGCTGTAAATCCGTTCAGAGTTTTCAGATAATTTTTATAGTAATCTTTTGGAAGATTATAACGGGCCGTATTAATGGCAAATCTTGCGATTGTTTCGGGTGATTCGAGGCTTCTTACAAAATTACCCGAGAGAAGGTTTTTAGCTTTCTGTAATTCATCCTCGCTTACTTTTTCATTTCTTATCTTTTTCATCTCATTCAGTATTTCAGTAATTGCACTATCGGTTACGCTTGTTCTCACCTGAGTAAATGCGGCAAAGCTTCCAATAAGCCGGTCTGGATTCATTCCCGAATACGCTCCGTAAGTATAAGCTTTAGACTCTCTCAGATTCATAAACAAACGGCCAGTCGCGCTTCCGCCGAGAATCAAATTTACAACGCTTGCTTTAATAGCATCTTCGCTTCCGACTTTTAATTCAAGCGGATAACCGATTGCAATAACGGATTGAACTGAATTTTCCCGGTCTACAAGAGCAACTTTATTTACAACCGGAGCCTTAGGTGTGGCATAATCCTTTTTTTGAACATCCTTTGCCTGCCATTTGCTCAAATATTTTTCGACAAGTTGTTTAGCCTTAGCAAGGTTTATGTCGCCTACAATAGCCAGGTAAGCAACTTTTGGATTGAAACTTGAAGTATAATAATCTTTACACATCTCGAGGGTATAGGAATTAACGCTCTCCTCGGTTTCAATTTCGCCGTAAGGATGATCGCTTCCGAACATCAATACATTACTTACTCTCTGCGAAATGGAATTCGGATCGTCTTTTGTGGTTGCCAGATTTGAGAGCATCTGCTTTTTGATTTTATCGAGTTCCTCCTGCTTGAAATCGGAATTAAGAATGATATCGGAAATAATTTCGAGCAGTTTCTCTTTGTGTTTCTCAAGTCCGGACGCAAAAATTCCGGTAGACGATGTAGAGAGGCTGGCGCCCAGCAGATCAATTTCCTGATCGAGCTGGTCTTTGGTCCTCTTTTTCGTACCGGTTCTCAGAAGTTCGCCGGCGGCCGAAATGTATCCTGCGTTTTTTCCTTCAAGCACGGGGTCAACGTCAAGTATCAGGTTAAAAGAGACCCTTGGAAGTTTTCTGTTTTCAATAACAAAAACTTTTAATCCGTTTTTCAGTTCGAACGATTCATAGTTCGCAATTTTTATTTCCGACGCCGGACCAGGAGGCGGTAATTTGCTTCTGTCTAGCTGACCGAAGACCGGAAACGCTACAATAAATGCAAAAATTAAAAGAAATAACCTCTTCATTTTATTACTCCCGTTTTATCAAAATTATTTTATTTGCTATCAGCCGGTTTTGGAAGATAGTAAAGAACCACTCTGTTCTCTTTAGTAAAATATTTATTTGCCACTTTTCTAATGTCCTCTCTGGTTACCTTCATATAATTCTGAAGATCAGTATTGATCAGATTGGAATTTCCGAAGTAGATAAAATAGTTGGCCAGGGATTCCGCAATACCCTGCATAGTCGAATTTCTGGTTACAAATTGGGTTTCTATCTGATTTTTTACTTTCTGAAATTCTGTTTCAGTAATAAGATCTTTCTTTACTTTTTCAATCTCAGATTCAAAAGCGGCTTCAAGCTCTTCAGGCTTTACACCAACATTGGTCAATCCGTAAACAATGAAGAGTCCCGGATCTTCAAGGGCAAGAGGAATCGAACCGACAAAAAACGCTTTCTGCTGCTTATCCTTTATTTCTTTAGTTAATCTCGAGCTTTCCCCGCCGGATAATACCGTGGTCAGAAGATTCAATGCATAATAATCCGGAGTACCCTGTGCCGGAATATGATAAGCATGAAGAACGAGGGGCAGCTGCACCCTATCGTATACTATTTCCCTTACTTCGGCAGTCTGAGGCGGTTCAACAATTTTTGTCCGTTCAATTTTTTCCTTGCCGGCAGGAATTTCTCCGAAATATTTTTTCACCAGATCCCTGGTTTTGTTAATATCGATATCCCCTGCAATTGATAAAGTTGCATTCTGAGGAACGTAGAATTTTTTATAGAAAGCTATAAATTCGTCGAGCGTTGCCATATCGATATACTGCGCAATTCCGATCGGGGTCCAGCGGTACGGATGAACTTTATAAGCATTCCCGAAAAGTTTTTCCAGGAGGGACCCGTAGGGACGGTTTTCATAACTCTGTTTTCTCTCCTCCTTTACAACTTTCCTTTGAGTCTCAACACCGACGCTGTCTATTTTAAGATGAAGCATTCTCTCCGATTCCATATAGAGCCCAAGCTCCAACTGGTGTGAAGGAAGGACTTCGTAATAGAATGTCCGGTCGAACGATGTATTGGCATTCAACTCTCCGCCGGCCGACTCAATTATCTTAAAATATTCTCCCCTTTTAATATTAGGGGAACCTTCGAACATCAGATGTTCAAAGAAGTGGGCGAATCCGGTTCTTTCCGGATCCTCATTCTTGCTTCCAACATGATAAAGAACCGAAACGGCTACAATCGGCGTTGTATTATCCTGATGAAGGATAACATTCAGTCCGTTATCAAGTTTGTACTGAATAAAATCGATTTTCCTGGTTTGTGCGTTCGAAACCACAAATCCAAAGATTATCATTACAATCAATATCTTAAGTTTCATCCTGCTACCTTTTGATTTTTATTTGATCAAGTTAATTAATTTTTATCGGGAAGAATTCTACCGGGGGATACATTTTATTTTTAGTTCTAAATTTTGTAAAACACACCAGTAAAAGTTCAGTAATTAGACGATATTTTCAAGTAAATTGTTCTTAAACTGGAAATTCTTTTTCATATGGACATCATATTCTAATTTTACCCTTAGCGGGACAATATATTGCTTTATAAGGCTTTAAGAATTATTAAGACAGATTTCTCCTT
Organism: Melioribacteraceae bacterium; assembly: GCA_035362835.1. NCBI lineage: Bacteria > Pseudomonadati > Ignavibacteriota > Ignavibacteria > Ignavibacteriales > Melioribacteraceae > Melioribacteraceae bacterium. The sequence continues at coordinate 1,351,643 of DAOSDY010000001.1, read as the reverse complement.
TCAGTTTCAGAAACCGGTACCGGTTAAACCTTATTGTTCTCCGTTTTACCCATAACAATTTGTATTTCATTTCAAGGCGGATTTTTGTAATAATACGTCCGCATTTAAGCGGTTTAAAGAATCCGGAAATAAATGAATCTTAGATCTACTATTCTTTCAGTAATTTCTTCTCTGTTTGTATTTTTTATGACGGGTGCGGATCAATCCGCCTTTCCGTTATTTGAAAATACAGGCAGGGAACGGATCTTAAACGATCAGGGATTTGATATCAGCTACTCGATCGAACCTTTTTACGATATTAATATTTTCCGTTTTATTGTTGTAATGGAATTTACCGGAGAGAAAAACGGAGAAACAAGAATAATACTGCCGAATGAATTCCGCGGACAAAAAAATATCGACGGCATTAAATTCTTAAAACCGCTCACAGAGAACACAACAATAATCGATACCGAAGTACCCGACCAGAAAATAATAAAATATATGCCCGGCCGGCAGGTAAGAATCTACTACCAGATTGAAGAAATACGGGACGACGATATCGAGCTCGGCAATCAATACATGGTAACACTGAACCGGACCTATTTCCATATACTTAGCGAAACATTTTTCATACTACCGGCGTGGGACTGGTATAAAGAGTGGAGAATAAGAATAGGCTGGAACCATATACCTTCAAACTGGAATCTCGCAAACAGCTTCGGTATAAATGAAAAAATACAGAACATCAAAACATCTCTCGCAAAATTCTCCTATTCGATATTTACAGGGGGCGATTTCCGGATATCCAAAAAAAACATTGACAATTATCCGGTATTACTTTCAATCCGCGGGAAATGGAATTTCAGCGATGAGCAGTTTCTTGAGCTTGTTAAGACAATCCTGAAAGAGGAGCGGGATTTCTGGGACGACCACAACTTCCCTTATTTCCTGATAACCGTTTTACCAATTGAAGGAAGGGGCGATCAGATCGGCCTGCAACGAACAAATTCATACTCATTCTTCCTATCAAAAAACAGGATCGTCGATCTGCGGTTGAAAAGGTTAATTGCTCACGAGTTTTTTCATACATGGCTAGGTGATAAAATAAAATTTGCTGAGCCGGAACAGCTTGTTTACTGGTTCAAAGAAGGATTCTGCGATTACTATACCCGACTGCTTTTATTAAGATCCGGTTTGATAACGCTTCCGGAATATGTAGAGGATTACAACCGGATTCTTTATGCATACAATACATCCCCGGTCCGAAATGAAAAAAATGAAAGAGTAGTAAACGAATTCTGGAGTAATTTTAACATTATGAAACTCCCCTACATGCGCGGGGATATAATTGCGCATAACCTGAATACTATAATCATAAATAATACCGGCGGGAGTAAATCGCTTGATGATCTTATGAAAAACCTCTTCAAAAGATCTCTAACGGAATCGCTGCTGGTTTCCAACGGCAGTCTAAGCGCACTTATACGTTACTACGCTGATGAACAGGCATTGTCCGATATTATGAAATCGCTTAACTCCGGCGTCCCTCTAAAAAGTCATCCGGAAGCTCTCGGTCCATGCTTCAAAATGGAAATTGAATCGTACAGAAAATTATGGCTGATAGGTGAACTTTTCGAAATTCCCTCCTACGTTCCAAAGTCAGAAAATTCTGTTTACGACCCCAAATGTATCGAATGGTTTTTATACAGGTAGCAATCATCTGCTTCCCGACTTTTTTAACCGGGGTGTTAAAAGCAATAGAACAATTAACAATACAAATCCCGCTGTAATATAGATTGCCCACATATTAATGATTCTCGATTCGATTGTCATTGAAAAGTCGGAATAGAAGAATCTCTTTTCATTAAACTTCCACCCGGCTTTATTTCCTTCCAGCGCATCGGCGTTTGTATTAAGAATAATTCCGGGCATAATAACCTCATTAATATAATCCCCGTCAGCACCGCCCATAAATTCCAGCCCGTTATTGATATTCTGCATTATCCGTTCAATCGCGGCCGACAGATATTCAACCCGGGTAATTTTATAAATGTTCTTTATGCTTCGCATAATACTCTGAGTATCGCCCGGGCCGGCAAGCAGGCTATCCTTTAATTCGTTTTTTCTTTTATCGAACAAATCCTCAGTAATTAACGGATCATTCAATTTTCCGATCTCATTCATTAATTGGGAAAAGAATTCCTGAAACAGGTTCTCTTCAAAATAGGAATCGAGCTTATCAGACAAATAACCGGAGGTATCGCCGGCTTCATACAATGCATAATCAGCGCTGCTAAGAAAATCCTTCAGCGCAATCCGGTTGAATCGGTTATAGGATTTGTACGTTTCAGTGTAGCGGAGGTATGTAAAAAACCAGCGGAAATTCTTTTCGAGGTTCAGGGTTGTACTGATTTTCCCATCTCCCGCAATATTATTGTCAATCGCGTTTACATCATCGAAAGTTTTCCGGGCAACAAAGACTTTTTGAGTGTCGCCTTCCATCAATTTGAATTCCACATTCCAGCTGGAGTCCTGCGGAAAAGGGAATGAGACATCCTTCAGGCCAGAAGAATCAACTCTTGCAATTACCGTCCTTTCGCAGGAGCCGTCGGGATTCACTTTCGTTACTGTCTTATATTCCTTTTTACATCCGCTAATCCCCGCAATTAGTAAGATTACTATGATAGTGGAATTAAATTTTTTCATTTCTTTCCCCTCCTGCTTAATTCATCCTCCAGCAATTGAAGATAATTTTTTAAAAACTCTATTTCGTCACGACCGATACGTGAATTAAATGCCGTTTCTTTATCGACCGGAAGCCTGGAATTCAACTCAATTATTTTTTTTAATTCATTCTCCTCAAATTGACCGAGAGTTTTTAATAACGGAATAATTCTGTCCTTCCTCAAAAGAACCCATGATTTATTTATATCCAGATAATCCGTTTCACCGGAAATAAACTTGTAGATCCTGCGGAAGGCTCCGAGGAGATCCGCTTCCTCACTTAAGACCGAAGCGGTATTATTACTTTCAGTCCATCTCGAACCAAATCTCTTTTCCAGATCGGAAATCTTTGATGCGTCACTGTAATTTTGAAATATAAACACCGCAACTATAAAAAAAAGTGCGAGTGCGAATGAAACTCTTGCTTTCCGACCCAAAATAAATCCGTTTATTAAATCAATTATGCTCACACGGCCGGAAGGGGAGTGATTCTTCAGACTCTCTAACACATCCATAACAATGTCTTCTTCATTCTCAAAATTGTCCGGCGATTTTTTCATAATATTTATTATTCGGTCGGCCTGTTTCACTTTTTCAAACAGAGTTTTACACCCGCCGCAATTTTCAATATGCGTCAGGATTAATCTTTTATCTTCAGAATCTTCCGGATTTATTTCTGAAATCAATATCCGGCTGCGGATCTCATCACATTCATTTTTCATTTTCATAACCGATAATTTTTTCTCTGATATTTCTGCGGGCATGGAAAAGATTTGTTTTAACGGAAGATTCCGAGAGACCTGTTATATCGGCAACTTCGCTTACGGATAATTCCTCCAGATCCCTCAGAACAAAAATCACCCTCTGTTTTTCCGGCAATTTTCCCGCAAAAAGTTTTATAAGCCCGGCAGTCTCTTTGTTCGAATACTCTCTTTCCAGATCCGAACAATCTACGGGATCAATCTCTTCCGATGATTTGAAGAAGAAACGGCTCAGCTTTTTTCTGCTTTTCAACCGATCGATGGAAAGATTTACTATAATTTTGTAGAGCCAGGTAGAAAATTTAATTGCGTGATTGTAATTGCCGATATGCTTCCAGACCCTAATGAATCCCTCCTGAACTATATCTCTGGCATCGTTCTCGTCATACAAGATTCTAAATGCAATAGTCATTGTATACCTCTGAAACGATTTGACAATTAGTTCGAATGAACGGAGATCCCCGTTTTTAGTATTCTGGATAAGCAGAGAAAGCTCTTCTTCTGTAATTCCGTTCGGCATCAATTAATTTCTTTTTTCAATCTATGATACGACTGAAAATATGAAAAGTTAAATGGAGGGAGAAAAATATTTTTAAAGGGAATGCCCTGGGGCATCCCTTTTTTCAATTTAACGAAGCTTTTGAGTGAGATAATTAAGAAGCTGATCGATATTAACACGTAGCTGGTTCATCGAGTCGCGCTCTCTAACCGTAACAGTCTGGTCCTGGGTAGTCTGCGTATCGACTGTAATAGAGAAGGGAGTGCCGGCTTCATCCATTCTGCGGTATCTCCTTCCGATCGCGCCCTTGTCATCGTAAAAGATTCTTATGAAAGGTCTGAGTTCCGCTTCTATTTTGCGCGCGATCTCAGGCATGCCGTCCTTATTAACAAGTGGAAGAACCGCTGCTTTTATAGGAGCCAGCTTCGGGTGAAATCTTAAAACGCTCCTCAACTCGCCGTTTACTTCTTCTTCATAATATGCATCGATCAGGAACGCCATAAAGGATCGGCTTGCGCCGGCCGAAGTTTCTATTATAAAGGGAATGTATTTCTCTTTCGTCTCATCATCGAAGTAGAGCTGCGATTTACCCGAATATTCCTGATGCCTTCCGAGGTCAAAATCGGTGCGGTTATGAATTCCTTCAATCTCGCCCCATCCGAACGGGAATTCATATTCAATATCGGTTGCTTCTTTTGCGTAGTGAGCGAGTTTTTCCTTCGGGTGATCGTGAAAACGGAGTTTGCTTTCAGTCATTCCCAGTGATTTGAACCAGCCGATTCTTCTTTCTTTCCATTCGTCATAATGCTTCTTATCGGTTCCGGGTTTACAGAAATACTGCATTTCCATCTGTTCAAATTCCCTTGTCCTGAAGAGGAAATTTTTGGTATTAATTTCATTCCGGAATGCTTTGCCTATCTGCGCAATTCCGAAAGGTACCTTCTGACGGCTTGAGTTTGCAACATTCAAAAAGTTAACAAAAATTCCCTGGGCTGTTTCCGGGCGGAGATAAATTATATTTGATGAATCTTCAACGGGTCCCAGAAAAGTCTTAAACATCAGATTGAATTTCCGCGGCTGCGTGAATGTACCTTTGTTGCCGCACTGGGGACAGCCGAGGAGAGCCAGGAGAGACATCGCTTTATCAGAATCCTCTAGCAGAGACGTGAATTTGTCGTCAAGCGTTCCATCGCCGGCTAAAACCGCTGGATCGAATTCTTTTAACGCCTTCTCTTTATTCTTTTCGGAGATCAGTTCGGTTAAAGTATCGAGTCTGAACCGTGCTTTACATTGCTTGCAGTCTATCATCGGATCGGTAAAATTCTCTACGTGTCCGCTTGCCTCCCAAACCCGCGGGTGCATAAGGATTGATGCGTCGAGACCCTCCACATCTTCTCGGTAAGTCATCGATTTCCACCATTCCTCTTTTACATTCTTAAGGAGTTCCACGCCGAGCGGGCCGTAATCCCAGCATCCGTTCAAACCTCCGTATATTTCACTCGATTGAAATACAAATCCCCTTCTCTTTGCAAGAGATACAATTTTTTCTACCGTATCGTTCTGTCCCTTTGCGATGATACACCTCTGATTTTTTTGTCGGCAAATATAATAAAAAGTCGATTTAGTGTTATACCTGGGGTTCCATTCCCATAGCAGCCCATTCTTCCCTGGACGGACCGTAGACGCCAGTTACCGGTAAACCAGCCTGCCTCATAAGGACTGTCATTTGTGCCCGATGATGCGCCTGATGAATAACGAGCATTGAAAGTACTTTGCCCAATTTCCAGGTCTCCCCGTAAAGATCGGTTTCGTTTAACAATGTTTCGTCAGTCCAGTTCTCTTTCAATTGATCAGAGATCTGGCCGGCATAAAGATTATAAAAAGAAATAACATCAGAAAACTTTTCCGGTTCCGGCTTCTGCTCGTTATAGGTTGCAAATTTAAATCCAAGCCGGTGCATAATTTCCGGAAGACTTTGAGTAATATGCCACGCAATGTAGCCGAGGGACCTTCCGTCTTCGGTTACCTTTTGATTTTTTTTCTGATCTGTGATATTAGTGAATAACTTGACTGTCGATTCGGATTCGTATTTCCAGTCATCCAGAAAATCGTTGATAGATCTGTACATAAAACTCTCCTTCTATTTTAATTTTATTTCGTGAATACCGCCGGCGAAATTCCGCTGCGATTTAATTTCGATCTTAAACGCTCCTGTTCTAACAGTTTCAAAAACAACACTGTTGTATTTATCTTTTTCAACTCCGTACGGATCAACAGTATAGACGAGCCGCCATTTATCTCCGTCCATATAAAATACTTTCCAAGATTCCGGAGTTCTGCATTCGCCAATTCCCGTATCATCGAACCAGTAGACTTCCACCTGTGAGATCTCTTCGGACTTCTGAAAATCGATTTGGATCGATTCCGTGGTTCCTTTATTTGGCCACCAATGGAGGAACGGGAAGGAGTGATCCGCGGAGCTTGCCGGTTCAAGCAGATCTATAATTACTTCGGGATTTTTTCCGGATGATGAGCGGATTTTAGCGTTTGTAAGAAGGTTGGGACCGTGAAGCGGCCGAACTGCATCTATGTTTGCCGCAAACCAGACACTAATTTCGGTTCTTCCCCTATGCGCCCATGCATAATATGGAATTGCAACAAAGTTCTGTCTTATTTTCTGAAGCGAGACCCGGTCTTCAGCAAGTTTTACTCCGCACGCCTTTGCGGTTATAACCTCTATACCGTTCAGGAGATTGTAGCGGTATTGGGTGCTGAACTTAACATCATCATTAAAAAGAATATTTCTTACATATCCGCCATTATCGATTCCTTCAGCGCAATAAACAAGCGGACCGCGCTGAAGAGCAATTCTTCCGCGGTCTGCTTCTACTTTATCGTTCGCAATAATCCGTTTAACTTCCATCGGAAAATTAATTTCTATTCTATCGTTTCTTTTCCAGACACGATCGATTTTTACAAAACCATTCACTAAAGTAAAATCAGCCGGATTGCCGTTTACAAGGATTTCAAAATTCCTTTTCTGCTTGTCAATATATTTATAGAGATCGGATGCAACTACCTCATCCCTTATCCACCCGGGAAGTCTGAGATTGACCGCAAACTGACTTTGATTTTTTTTCAGACCGATGGTTAATTCAATTCTTCCTTCCCACGGATATTTTGTTTTCTGAACAATCCCGATTTCGCCGCCTTCAATTTTCAAATCCGCACGGTTATTCATGTATAGATTGACATAAATTTCATTTTTACTTACAGCATAAATATAATTTGCAATTGAAGAGACGAACCGGGTAACATTACCGGGGCAGCAGGCACACTCGAACCAGGCGCTTCGTTCGTGAGTTCCAAATGATTCAAGCGGATTGGGATAGAAAAATTTATCGCCGCTGATCGATATTCCCGAGAGGAGAGAATTGTAGAGAGTCCGTTCAAGCAGGTCAATATATTTCGACTCTCCTTTAAGCAGGAACATTCTGTGGTTCCAGAATATATTTGCGATTGAAGCACATGTCTCGTTATATGCGCTCGCGTTCGGGAGATCGTAATTTCCCAAAAAGCCCTCCCAGGATCCTGTAGCACCGAGTCCACCGGTAAGATATAATTTTTTACCTGCAACATTCTCCCAGATTCTGTCGAGTGCTTTTACATATAAGCTATCCCCTGTAAGTGCTGCAACATCTGCCATTGCCGAATACATGTAAGCCGCACGTACTGCGTGCCCCACGGCTTCATCCTGATCGATTACCGGTTTATGATCCTGTGCGTATTCGCCCCACGATTCCCTCCCGTTCAGATCTTTTCCCCTGCCCCTTATATCTAAAAAATACCGTGCAAGGTTCAGATACTTTTCATCTTTAGTAAGGCGGTATAATTTTACAAGACCAATCTCAATTTCCTGATGACCCGGAGGGAGTTCAATCTTTCCCGGACCGAAGGTATTACTGATAAGATTTGCATTCTTCAGGGCAATATTGAGAAAGGATTTCTTTTTAGTTGCCAGGAAATGCGCAACGGCAGCTTCGTAGAGATGGCCGACGTTATAAAGCTCATGACTCCATTGAAGATTCGACCAGCGATCCGGACCGATTGATCCTCTCATTTTTTCCGATCTGCCTGTGCGTGCGCTGTAAAGGTATCCGTCCTCCTCCTGTGCCTTGCCGATAATTTCTATCAGCTCGTCCAATTTCCTTTCAAGGTTTTTATTGGGCTTAAGCATAAGAGAGTAGGATGCCCCCTCGATAACCTTATAAATATCCGATTCGTCAAACGGATAGCGAGTACAATACTCGCCGCTCTTCAATCCCGCTGCAATTTCAAGGTTTTGAACCCGTCCGGTTGTCTCGCACATCTTTATTGCATATGGGATTGTAACTGTCCTGTTGATTTCCATTCTATCGAACCAGAAACCATCGAGGATCTGAATCTGTGTGAAAGCCACCGGCTGTATCGGATAATCCTTTTGTGCCGTAGAAATATTTACAGTGCATAACAGGAAAAGTAGAATTGCAGGAATTAACTTTTTCATTTCAGCAACTCTTATTTTTTAATTAATGATGAAACCGACCCGGATAATAACTCGTTAAACTCATCCGGTCTTTCAATCATAAGAAAATGACCGACTCCTTTCATGAATTTGACTTCATAATCCTTAACATGCTTCCCGTTTTTTTCAACAGACACGGGATACATATCGCAATTAATAGAGATCAGCGGAAGATCGAGAGCGTTAAGTGCGGGTATCGGGTTGTAATAGAATAAATTTCTCATTGCGCTCAACGCAACTTCCGGCGGCGCCGAGGACATATCTCTTTCAATTTCTGCTACTAAATCGGCATCCGCAGTTTGAGGAAACATCGAGCGGACAAATCCCTTTGCAGTACCTATAAAATCATTCTCGAAAGATTTCAGGAATCCCTCCTTCTGTTCCGCTGTCCAATCATCTGTAAACGATTGAAATGTATCCACCCCTATTAACCCGATTACTACACCTTTCAGTTTTACAGCAGCTTCGAGAACAACTGAACCTCCCATAGAATGGCCGATAAGAATTACTTTTTTCAAACCGAGATTATTTACTACGGATACGACATCATCCCCGAAGAGTTCGATCTTATAATCCTTCCGATCCGTTCCCGACTGACCGTGACCCGCGAGATCGATAAATACTAACTTGTAATCAGCGCCTATATTACCGACCTGATGTTTCCAGTAGGATTTATCGCAGCTCCAGCCGTGAACAAAAACAAGTGCTGTTTCTCCATCTCCCGATACACTATAAGAAATCTCTACACCGTCAACCGATTCTACTTTTCCCGATTGAGCCGATAACGAAACAATCATCAGCGAAAGAAAAATAAAAACAGAAATTCTGTACTTCATAAATACCCCCTTCTTTAATTACGGAGAATCCCCGCTTAAGTTGATAAAAGAAACAGCCGGACAATAATTACTTTACAATTATGGCCGGAAGATCGGCTTCTTTAATAATTCTGTTAAACTCAGGAATCTCGTTTTCAATTATAGATTTAAGTTTATCAAGTTGAGTATCAATCTTTGAGAACAATTCCATTTTCAATTCAACCGCCTGCCCGGTTGGTCTGAAGCTGCCGGTGCTCATATCCGACGCGAGTGAAGCAAGCTTGTCGTTAAGTCTGTTCGGATAGTTGAGTGGATCCTGCGGACTCTTATTTTTTGTCTGATAAAGCGTTTCTTCAATCTGTGTAAGCCCGCCAGAAATTTTCTCGTTCATTTTTTTAACGGCATCCGAATCTTTACGGTCTTTAAATCTTTCTTTAATTTCATTAAGCTGCTTACGGATTGTCCTTATCTGTTTTACGGCATTATGAGTTTCAGTAAGTTTGTCCCGCGCAGATACTAAGAAATCGAACTGCATTTGCAAATCATCGTTTCCGGAAGACGAGCGCGGATCATTAACAATCTCGAACGGAACAGAAACAGAATCTTTTCCGCTTACCAGCACGGCATTATAATTTCCGGGAACGGCGAGCGGGCCTCTCAATCCACCGGAGGACCAGAGAATCATTCCGTCGAATCTTTCAGCGTCTTTATAGCGCATATTCCATATGAAACGGTTCAATCCTTTTTTTACCGGAATAATTTCCGATCTCTCCTTCGATTTCGGTTTGAAGGATGTTATCAAATTTTTGTTCTTATCATAGAATTTGAGTTCAACAGAATTGCTGTCCGGCTGATCTTTAAAATAATAGTATAGAATAACACCGCTCTGAAGATTTTTTCCGAATAATGTTGCGTCGCTTCTCGAGCTGCCGCCGATTCTAAACGAAGTCCTTGGTGAATAGAGATGGAAATTCTTCTTTTCAATTTCCCCTGTTAACTGACGGAGCGGAGAAATATCGTCCATAATCCAGAATGATCTTCCCTGTGTGGCAACAATAAGATCCTCATTTTTAATTGTAAGATCTGTAATCGGAACGACAGGAAGATTCTGCTGGAACGGCTGCCAGTTCCCGCCATCATTGAATGAAATGTAAACTCCCTCCTCGGTTCCGGCAAAGAGAAGTCCTTTGCGTTTCACATCCGCTCTTATAACCCGGGTAAAGTGTTTTGAGTTTATTCCGTCAGTAATTTTTTTCCAGGTCTTCCCTGAATCGGAGGTTTTTAATAGATAGGGTGAATAGTCGTCGAGTTTGTATCTAGTTGCGGCGACATATAATCCCCCTTCGTTAAACGGATCTGCTTCGATGCTGTTGATCTGCGCCCATTCCGGAAGAAGAGAGCGCTGAGGCGTTACATCGATCCACTTATTTCCGTTATCCGTGGTAAGATGGATTAGTCCGTCATCGCTTCCCGTCCATATAATTCCCGGTTTTAAAGGTGACTCGGCTAAAGCAAAGATTGTACAATAGTATTCTACGCTTGTATTGTCTTTTGTTATCGGTCCGCCGGAGGGTTTTAATTTGGTCGTGTCGTTTTTTGTGAGGTCGGGACTTATAGCAGTCCAGCTTTCGCCGCCGTTCGAAGATTTGAAAAGAATATTACCTGCAGCATATAAAATGTTCGGATCGTGAATTGAAAATAGAATCGGGAAATTCCATTGGAACCGGTATTTCATTCCCTCGGCGCCGTGACCAATCGGGTTATCCGGCCAGACATTAACAGTCCTCCGTTCGCCGGTTTTATGATTAACCATTCCGATGTATCCGCCGTAATTTCCGCCGTATACGATATCATTATTTTTAGGATCGGGTGCGAGCCATCCGCTTTCAGAACCGGCTGTGTTTTCCCATTCCCTCTCCCCGATACTTCCGCCCTCGGTACGATGATAGATTCTTACCGTGCTGTTATCCTGCTGAGCGCCATAAATTCTGTATGGAAAAGTATTATCGGTTGTAACACGGTAGAACTGGGCCGTGGGCTGATTATGATATGTGCTCCAGGATTTTCCGCCGTCAAGAGTAACCTGTGCGCCGCCGTCATCTCCTATAACCATTATATCGGAATTGTCGGGATTTATCCAGAGATCATGATGATCTCCGTGAGGAGTTGAAATAGATTCGAATGATTTTCCGCCGTCTTTGGATCGCCAGAAAGAAACATTCAGCACATAAACTTTATCGATGTCTTTGGTATCCGCATAGATTCTGGTATAGTACCAGGCGCGCTGTCTCAGATTTCTATCTTCATTCAATTTCCGCCAGGTTTCGCCGCCGTTATCGGATCTGAATACTCCACCCTCTTCGGCTTCTATTATTGCATAAACACGATTAGGATTTAAAGGCGAAACGGATACTCCGATCTTCCCGATTATACCTTTCGGTAATCCTTTTTTATATGTAAGCTCTTTCCATGTATTACCGCCGTCGGTCGATTTCCAGAGTCCAGATCCTTCACCTCCGCTTTCGAGACTGTAAGGAGTTCTAATCACACGCCATGCGGCCGCATAAAGAACACGCGGGTTGGATGGATCCATAATAATGTCTGCTGTTCCGGCATACTTACTTATGAAGAGAATTCTCTCCCATGTTTTGCCGCCGTTAATACTTCTGTAAATTCCTCTCATTTCGTTCGGTCCGTAAAGGTGACCGAGACATGAGGCGTAAACCAGGTCGGGATTTTTGGGGTGAATCACTATATCCGTTATATGTCTTGAATCTTCGAGACCAATAAACGACCAGGTCTTTCCGGCATCTTCGCTTTTCCACATTCCATTTCCGCTCGATACATTTCCGCGGACTGTCTCTTCGCCGGTTCCAACGTATATAATGTTAGGATCCCATGTACTTACTTCAATCGCTCCGATGGAGCCGCCGAAAAATCCGTCCGATATATTCTGCCATGTTGTTCCTGCGTTTTCAGTTTTCCAGACACCGCCGCCGGTGGCTCCAAAATAAAACAGGTTCGGATTAGATGGAACTCCAGTAACAGCGCCGGACCTCCCGCCGCGGTAGGGGCCGATACCCCGGTATTCTAAACCGTTGAATAATGTTGTATCAATCACCTGCGCGTTGAGAGAGTAAAATGCTGCAAAGAGAAATAGAAATCTCAGAATGTATTTCATCTCTGATCCCCTTAAAGTAAAAATGTAGTGTAGAATTTATCTGAAATCGTTTCCTAATTCAATATGGTTATCGAAAAAGAATTCCTTAAAACTTTACAATTACTTAATATTTCCACTTTCTCTCTTAATCTAAAATCAGCTAATTTTACTTCAGTCATTTCACAAAATATTGTTTAATCGGAGCGGTTATGTATTATCAGCTGATAAAGAAAGATCAGTTTGAGAAGGTTAGAAAAAGCAGCGGCAACTGGAGTAAGAGAATGATGCTGTACGCAGGGATGTGCCGTTACAATACTCTTGTTGCTGTTAAGAAAGCAGGTTCCGGCCATCTCGGTTCCTCGCTTAGCGCTATGGATATTATTACTTATCTCTATTTGAATGAATTAAATGTTTTAGATGCCGGCCTGAATAATCCCGACCGCGATATTTATTTCTCTTCAAAAGGTCACGACGTACCCGGTCTCTATTCACTTTTTTATTCACTGGGAATTTTGCCTGAAGAAAAATTATTGATGCTGAGAAGATTAAACGGACTTGACGGACATCCGGAGGTTAGAATTCCGGGAATTGAAGCAAGCACCGGTTCGCTGGGAATGGGCATTTCTAAAGCAAGAGGTATGGCGTGGGCAAAATCGTATCTTAAAAATGACGGGCATGTTTTTGTTCTGACCGGCGACGGTGAGTTTCAGGAAGGACAGATCTGGGAATCGATCCAGGCAGCGGCTCATCAGAAAATAAATAACATCACCGCCATTATGGATCATAACAAGTATCAGACAGATATGCTCGTTGCCGATGTTAATAATATAGAGGACGTTGTAAAAAAAGTTAAGGCTTTCGGATGGCACGTCGTGAGAATTGACGGACACGATTACAATGCTCTCAAAAAAACTTTTAATAACCTTAAAAAAATTGACGATAAACCCAAGTTGATTATAGCCGATACCGTTAAGGGTAAAGGCGTGTCGTTTATGGAGAAACCCGTAAAAGAAACCATCTCCGGTAAAACCTATTACAAATGGCACAGCGGCGCCCCGGATGACGACAGCTATTTAAAAGGTCTTGCAGAACTTAGAAAGACTATAAAAAAGCTTGCTTCTGAATTAGGATTAGAAAAAATTTCAATTCCGGAAAATCATGCCGAGGGGAAAGCGGTAACTAAGATCGATAAGGAATTCGTAACGGAAGCTTACGGTGACGCGCTGGTTGAACTTGCTAAAACGAATGAAAAGATAATCGTCCTCGACGGCGATCTTTCCGCCGACTGCAAGCTGCGAAAATTTGAATATACATATCCCGACCGTTTTATTGAGAACGGTATAGCCGAGCAGGATATGGTTTCGATGGCGGGCGGTCTTGCGCGAATGGGATTAATACCCGTAGTTAATACCTTTGCAAGCTTTCTTACCGCGCGCGCCAATGAACAGATCTACAATAACGCCGGGGAGAAAACCAAAATTATATACGGCTGCCATTTTGCGGGAATGATTCCAGCCGGACCTGGAAAATCGCACCAGAGTGTAAGGGATATATCCCTTCTCTTAACAATTCCAAACATGACTATCATTCAGTCGTGCAATGCAATTGAAACGAAAAGGGCGGTTGAGTATTGCATTAATGAAGCCAGAGAAAATTGCGCAATCCGACTGGCGATCGGTCCTTCGCCCGAAAGAATTGAGCTGCCCGGTAATTATCAGTTTGTTCCGGGAATAGGTACAGAATTAACCGGCGGTGATGACGCGGTTATATTCGGGTACGGCCCCGTTCTGCTCCATGAAGCGCTTGTGGCTTCGAGAATTTTGAAGGGCGCGGGTTTCGGTTTGAAGGTTGTTAATATGCCGTGGATAAACCGGATAGACCTCAACTGGCTTGTAAACGTTACTTCAAAAACTAAAAAGATATTTGTCCTGGAGGATCATTCGATATACGGTTCATTGGGCAATAAGATAATGGAGGGACTTGTAGAGATGCAGGCAATCCAGGGAAAGTTGTTCGAGAAGATCGGTCTGGATGATTATCCCGAATGCGGAACGCCTGTTGAAGTCCTGCAGCATCACGGACTCGATGGACTATCGCTCGCAAAAACAATTTCTGGAATAAATAATCTGGAAGAAAAACTCGATCCGGGAAAATATACTAACGAAGCACCGCAGTAATAATTTGTAGGGATGTTCAATTGAACATCCCCCGCTTCAAATAATTTTACTTAGCCAGAAGCATCTTTTTCGATTGCATGATTTCGTTTACCCGGATTGTATAAATGTAGACTCCGCTTGCCAGGTTGCTTCCATCAAAATTTACTTTGTAGTATCCCGCTGATTTATTTTCATTTACCAGCGTTTCAATTTCTTTTCCAAGTATATCAAACACTTTTAGTGTTACAAATCCATTTTCCGGCAATTGGTAATTAATTGTCGTAGATGGATTGAACGGGTTCGGATAATTATTAACTTCGAATGTTTCGGGTATTGTCTGAATAGTCTGGTTCTGAGCGATCTCTTCGGGAAGTTTGTTTGAATAGTAGAATCCATAAACACCTTCGAATGCCGCATCTGAGTAAGCTGCGTCGGGAGTATAATATGGTCTTACGTCATAGAACAGCAGAATTTTATTCTGGGAGTTTGAGATAGCAAATTCGTAATCGGTGTATGAATAAGAACTTGATCCAGTTGCGGAAACTGTTGTAAGTAGTGTTGGTGTACCAGAAGAAGTAACTTTTCTGTAAACCGAGTAGTGTGAAATGCTGGCATTATCGAGCGGATGCATGGACCAGGTTAACTGTACAGGTTGACCTTCCTGTGAGGTGTTGAAAGAAAGGTTGCGGTAATTATTGTTTGGTTTGCCGGTATAAACCGCTGTGTGATATTCATGTTCTGATGCGGTAATAGGGCTGTAGACATCTCCGCTACCCGTAGACCACTTAGAGAAAGTATAATCAATACCATCAGTAGAATAACTTGAAGCAAGTGCAGAAATTGAATTCTGCTCAACAACCGATTCTGTGAAAGGAGATATTCTGTAATTACCTTTAATAGTCATACTACTGTTTGCTTGAAAGGTTAGTTGGCATAATTTTTTCAAATAATCTCTAATTGTTGAACCATTCTCTGAAGAATTGGCTGCTCGAGATAACAGTTGAGAATTGCCAAGCAAAAGTATTTGACCCGAAAGATCTCTTTCCCAGTGACTTTGATTATCAGGTGCTTCTATATCATTAAAAACCCAGTTATAATCATAATAATGTTGGTTATCATATGCCTGTAAATAAATATGTTGATCCTCATATATTGAGAAAATAAATGGACTTTGCCGAGAAGTGATTGTTGAAGTATTAACTCCAACACCTATATTCCCTACATTACTGCCATCAAGATAATTCTCTGCAATAAAATTCAAAGAGGCTGCTGGCCTTGTATAAACAACCTCTAGATCTAGAGACAAATAGGAATACGAATCATTTGCAGATTCATTTTCTCCCAGAGCTCCAATTATCATTGATCTACTGGAAAGTGCGCTTTGCATTTGATTCTTGATGGGTGTAGAGGTAATTATTCCATTACCATATCCAATTCCTGAATGTAATGTGTTTCCACCACCAATTGCTGTCCAGTTTGCGCTAAGGATGCTTCCAAGTGAAGATATATTAGTTAACTTAAAAGTATAGCTTTTATAATTCGTAGAATAGTTCAAATTAACTTTTTGAATTGTGGCGTTAAGCGGAATTGTGGATAAATCAATCGTATAATATGTCCTGTAGATCATTTGTGTTGAACCGCTTAATTCTTTTCCAATTTGACAATTTCCATAAGTATAGGTTGGATTTCCGGTTTCAATTATTTTTACAATGCTTGTTCCAGATGGGTAGAATAGTTTTGTCTCAGTAATTACTGGTTGTGCGTCAATTATTGATGCCAAAAAAGACAAACTTAAAAAGAAAATTAAATGCTTTTTCATAGTTAGTCTCCTTTAAGATAAAAAAATGTTATTTTTAAAAAGAGAATAGTTACAGTAGCAAAAAAGCTGCTGATAGGGTGCCAACCTAAATGAGCTATTCTCGATCAAAGGGGATGGCGCGGTCAGAGCGCCTACCCTTTAATTTTGTTATTAGCTTCTAACCTCATCTATTTTAACCTTCCATGAAGAATAAAATCATTATTATTTATCGGATCATTGACTGCAAAAAAAACATCCTTGTCAAATATTGCAGCATTATGTAGAATACTTGTGGTATTGTTTTCAAATCGATACAAGTAGCTTATATCAGAACCATTATAATGAGCCAATCCGTCTTTCATTCTTAAAAATATATCCATTTCATTCCTACCATATATTTGGTAACCGAAATTTGCAATTACAAACGAATGTTTTTTTATAAACGAACCATTCTTGTATGAATATACAGAACTGGAGATCAGGAAAAACAACTTATCGCCGATAGGATTAAATGTTCCTATTGTAATTTCATTTAATTGTTTGGAAAAAATTTTGTTTAGATTGTTTGCATCGTACTCAAAGAAAGTTATAGTGTCCTTGCCGGTTGAGTTATAAACTGAAATACAATTAATATAGAACTTATTTTCTTGTTTATTAATTTTTATAAATTGAGATCGGAAGTTTGCTACATAAACTTCACTCCAAGTATTACCGTTATAATGTAAAACAAAACCCCTTTGTGTATCATCGGTACCATTTGAAATTAACCCCACAGCATAAATATTATAAGGTGAATTTCCACAGATATCTGTTATGGTCGAATAAGCAAAGACTTTATTTCGATAAACAAACCTTTCCTCCCACTGATGACCGTTAAAATGAAGGATTTTTCCATCATCGCCTCCCATCCAGATATTATTTGTGGAAGTACCCCACAGAGCCCTGCTAGAGGTAGAGTAAATATAAGTTCCCCATTTTAGCCAGTTTTCTCCGTCAAAGTGAAATAAATCGCTCGGCTGTGCCCCGCCTATCCATATATCATTTGGTGCACTTCCCCAAATTGATAATATGTTATCGAATGGATATCGAATTGTGTCTATATTCCACACATAATCTCTTCTTCCCGGTAATTTATCAGGTTCTGTGACACTACTACATGACTGAGAGATTACGAATCCAACCAGCAAGAAAACTATACGTGATGTTTTCATTTTATTGAGTATAAATACTAGAAAGGATGGATTTATGTAGCGGGCTATAAAATAACTTAGCACTTCCCCTCCAAAATCGTTACGGAATACAACGAAGCAGAACTAAATCGATGGGATTATATAGTTTAAATTTCTGTGTCGAAACTTAATAAATAGATATTAAAATTGCAAGTATTTATTTCTACATTAAGTTATATGGAAATATTACAAATTGAAACTTAATTCCCTCCTTAGAAAACTATTATAGGAGATTGCGAAGAGGGCGATTGTAGAGACGCCGCTACCGGCGTCTCTACACAATAAATAGATGTTAGAAAAATTTATCCTTCTTTATTTTCTTCAAGCCGGTATTTAATATTTGAAAAGATGCCGTTAGTAATTTCGGCGCTCGGCCTCTTCTTGCCGGCTTTTGAGGAGTATTGGAATTTCTCCACTACAAATTCGAAAGTGCCGGAGATAGTCTTGTTCTCGGCGTCGTGCTGTGTAACAACCGTCTCGCCTTCAACACCGTTCCATTGCGGATTATCGGGACCGTCGGGAACCCATACAACTTCCGATGCGGGGGATTCCCCTTTTTCCGGATTCGGTTCTGTGAATTCCAGTGTTATAGGCGGTTCACCTTTAAGCGAGGATAGTTTGCAATAGAGATAAAGTATTTTGTCTTCCGACTCCGCTCTTATCTGAACATATTCAGCTTCGAGGAAATTAACTACTACCGCGTCGGTTACTTTGCCGGTAAAGAATTTACCGTCAACCTTAAAACTGAAGACCTGGGCGGATGTGTTGTAATAAAACACGACCGTAAATACGATCGTCAGATAGAAAAAATATTTTTTCATTTTCTTCCTTACTAATTAAATAGACCTGTTGCTTAAACGCGATTAAAAGTAGAATAATTCAATTTTCACATCAAGAGAATAATTATTCTCTAATATTTATAAATCCAGTATCAGGCGCCGGAAAAAACCTTTTTCATCCGGAAGAGACCTTCTTCAATAACAGGAACGGGAGTAGTTGAAAAAGAGAACCTGATATAATCGTCAAAATAATTCCCGAAGCAGGAACCGTATACAGTTGCCACTCCTTCGTTCATTAAAAGATTGTATACATAGAGCTTTCTCTCTTCCCCGAAAATATTTTTTGGAATAAATGCGGAAAAATCCGGGAAGAAATAGAATCCTCCTTTCGGTTTTGTTACCTTAAGTCCGTCAATTGATTTAAGACCTTCGAAAAAGAAATCCCGCCTTTTTTCAAACTCGGTTACCATCAGACCAACAGATTTTCTGCTCTCCTCTTCGTTATTTAAAGCTTCCGCCGCAGCATGCTGCAGGAACGTTGTAACACCCGCTGTCTGTGTGTAGTTGCCGAGTTTAAGAAGTTTGGGAATCCGCTTGTCTCTTGTTACAAGGTATCCGAGCCGCCAGCCGGTCATGGCATACGTTTTCGAAAGTGTGAATGTGCTTATTATATTCTCATATTCGAGTGAAGTAGGGCTGAAATGGGTTTCGTTATCGAATAGAACAGCTTCGTAGGCTTCGTCGGAAATAAGGTACGCGCTGTGTTTAAGACAGAGTTCAGCGATCGATGTAACCTCTTCTTTAGTAAAAAGTTTTCCGGTCGGATTCTGCGGTGTGTTAAGGTAGAAAAACGAAGCTCCATCGAGAGCTTTATCGAGCCGGTCGAAATCGATGCTGAAATCGCTTAGTAGAGGAACCTGATGAAAATCGGTTCCGCAATAAGGAACAAAGTTTTCAAGAACGCAGCTCCAGCAGGGGGCAAATCCGACTCCTTTTTTCCCTTCGAATAATTTGAATGAGAGTTCGAGCGATTCCTGGCCGCCGTAAGTACAGACAATATTTTCTTTATCAAATCCCGTGGCCTTGTTGTAATACTCAAGTTTTTTAATCACAGCTTCTTTAAACGGATCCTCTCCGCCCGACTTTGGATATTTTGTATATCCGGCATCGAGAGCTTCCTTGGCTGCATTAACGATATACTGTGGAGTTTGAAAATCGATCTCGCCCCTCTGAAAAAGAACAAAGTCCTTCCCCGTCGCCGCTTTAAATTCCGGAGCTCTCTTTCGCACTTCCTCGCTGATACTAACAATCGGCGACATTCTAATGTTAGACAAATTCTCGCTGAATTTATATTGAATCATTTTTTTCCTTTTGATAAAGATTAATGAGGGGATGCGACCAATTGGGAGTTCAAGCTAAAATAAAATCGGTAACAGTGCAATAGTTTACAGGAATATTTTTTCTCTCTACAGATAGATTTGTCCTAAAATATTTTATGACTTGTTCTGCAGCAGATGTTTTGGCGAAACGGACCTAAGTGAAGCAAATTATGAATAGATTACGGCGCTAAGATAACCGACTACCTCGGAGTAATCACCGGTTACTTCCCCGGAGTCGGTACGGTACAGAACTCTGGTATTTTTTCTGTTGGTCATACCGGCTGTTTTCATCAATGCAACAATAGCGCCGCCTCCGCAGGCTTCACACTTTCCGGTTTCGAGATCGCTCTGGAGTTTTTCGTAATTGTTTTCCCGTATATCATTTTCAACAACCGAATCGAGCTTATCGGCCATTGATCGGGTGTAAAAATGAGAGAGGTCGGAACTCGCCACTATCAGAGTTTCTTCGTCAACAACTCCCGAAAGTTTTTCTGCAAGTTCAAAGACAAAATTTCTGTTCTGGTCGCCAAGAACCACGGGAACAATTGAAAAATCTTTCAAAATCACTTGAAGGAAAGGGATCTGAACTTCGATTGCGTGCTCGGCTCTATGACCCTGAATCCCTTTAAAAATTGTCCGGCTGCCGGAAATCAGCTGCTCGGTCATTTCTTTATTTACAGGAACATCACCAAGAGGAGTCCTGTAGGCGTCTCCATCGTAAATTGAAACTCCGCGGAAGTATTCCCTGTGACTTGGAGAAATTATAACCACTGTTTTATAATGTTTACCTCCAAGAGAATTAAAAGCATAAGCTGCTGTTTTCCCGGAATAGAGATATCCTGCATGCGGAGAGACTAAACCTGCGATGTTGCCAAAGCTTTCGCTTATTTGCGCATTTTCTAACAGGAGGGCAACTTCGTCTTTAAGTTTTGAGGCGGAAGCGGAATAAAACATACCGGCAACGGCCGGTTCTCTGATTCCTTTCATACAACTTCCTCCTTGATTGATTTTTCACTGAAGACTGTTGCTGTAAAGCCATTTAAATTCAGCTGCTTATCCCGCCAGTAGCTGGCATGGAATCCGGATTTCTGACAAATAGCATCGAGATACTGTTCTTTATCCATATGATGTTCAACGGGAACCTGGGGAAGCAGCAGGCCGCGGCGCCCTTTTTCCTCAAGGATTAAACCGTGCTTACCGATTTCAATCTCGTCATAACTTTTTAGAGGAAAAGGTTCGGACAGGATTGAGATTTCGATTTCTATCTTAGGGAGTTCCTCCTGATTAACGGGAGAGAACCGCGGGTCGCTGCGCGCCGCATGGAGAGCCACTTCGCAGACGGTTTCAAAAACCGGTTGATCGGAAATGATGTGGCCGATACATCCACGCAGTCTTCCTTTCTGTGTTAAAGTAACAAACGCGCCGGAGCGGGATTTTAACAGCGGGTGCTTATTATAATCGGGCACTTCAATTTTCTGACCGTTGAAGAAGGATTTAATGGAGTTGCGCGCCGCTTCAAGAAGAATTGATTTTTCTTCGTGTGATGGTTCCATGCTTAATCCAGTTTATATACTATCAAACCATTTTTCTCTTTCAGCAGCAGAAGAAAATTTTTGTATATGAAAAATGAATCAGGTACAAAGGCATTAGTATTTGAATTTAATAATTCAGAAAGAACTTTTTTATTTACCGAGAGATTAAAAGCATTAAATCTATTGACAAGACTGCCGGAAAATACTTTGGAGTAAAAATTAAAAAAAAGAAGATTGCCGCGTCTATTATATTCAACATCGCCGACAATTTCAAGGCCGCGCAATTCACCGTTAATCAATTGTTTTACAATCGGATCGGCAGTGGCCTCGTCATATTTTTCCGGGAACAGGTATTCGCCGGCGGATTTGAGTCTGTCTGCTTCGGCCCGCAGAAGATTCACCTTTTCAAAATCCTCACCGAGGTTTTCTTCGATCCGGCCGTTCATATAATTTAACGAATAGAAATTACGGCTCTCAAAGTTCTGCTTGTAACAATAGATCTTATCCTGATAAGCGAATAAAAAAGAGAAATCTGAATTAATCCATCTAACTTTTTGTTCTGAGACATCGAATGCTATAAGCTCTTTATGCCCGGGCATATCCGGTTTTGCATACTTATGGAAAATAATTAAATCACCACAAAGAGCTTCTATTCCGATCCAGTATTTTTCCTCCATCTGAATCGATTCGAATATCTTTTTCCCTTTTTCAAGATCATAATAGCTGAAGAAGACCTCTTTATTATTAACGTCCCTCAACTCAATAATCAGCTTTCCGGTTTCGGAAATCAGCAGCCGCCAGATCTGGAATTTCGATTTATATGTAAAATGCTTTTTAATGCTTATCCTTCAATTGATCAGAAAACCGCTCTATAATAATCCGTTATAAAATCACAATATTTTATACAACCGGCTTAAACTTTGCTGTAAAGTGCCTCAGCATCGGTGCTTCATATGTAATTTCATATCCTTTTAATTTGTCCCGGTTTTTGAAGACTTCGATAACAACTTCGGCAACATAATCGACATGGCTTTGAGTATATACCCGTCGCGGAATTGCAAGCCGAACAAGTTCCATTAGAGACGGGATCAGTTTTCCGTCGCTGCCGTATTTGCCGAACATAACTGAGCCGATTTCAACAGCACGAATTCCGCCTTCAGCATAAAGTTCGCAGACAATTGCCTGTCCGGGATACTGTTCCGGTTTTATACCGGGCAGAAATCTTTTCGCATCGATATAGATTGCGTGACCTCCCGGAGGTTCAATTATAGGAACGCCCGCATTTAAAAGTTTTTCGCCAAGATATTCGGTGCTTCTGATCCGGTACTGCAGGTAGTGTTCGTCAACAACTTCTTCAAGGCCCTGTGCAATTGCCTCGAGGTCCCTGCCTGCGAGTCCGCCGTAGGTTGGAAATCCTTCGGTAACGATAAGAAGATTTCTGGAATTCCTTGCAAGTTCTTCATCGTTCAACGAGAGCCATCCTCCTATATTTACGAGCGCGTCTTTTTTAGCGCTCATCGTAGAACCGTCGGCATATAAAAACATTTCCTGAACAATTTCAAGAACAGATTTTCCCGAGTACCCCTCCTCCCGCATTTTAATAAAGTAAGCATTCTCTGCAAACCTGCAGGCATCGAGAAACAAAGGAATTCCGTACTCAGAACAAACCTTCTTAACATCTTTAATGTTTTGCATAGAGACCGGCTGTCCGCCGCCGGAATTATTGGTAACTGTAATAACGATTAACGGAATATTCTCTTTTCCGTACTTTTTAATAAACGCTTGGAGCGCGTCAACATCCATATTCCCCTTGAAGGGAGCGCGCTGTTCCGGATGTTTTCCGACTTCGCAAAGAAGGTCGTGAGCTTCCGATCCGCTGAATTCAACATTGGCGCGTGTAGTATCGAAGAATGTATTGCTGGCGAAATGTTTACCGGGTCCTCCGAGAATTGAAAACAATATTTTCTCCGCGGCTCTCCCCTGATGGGTTGGAATTATAAACTTGTCTCCGGTAATTTTTTTAACAGCGTTTTCGAAAGCATAAAAACTTTTAGCGCCCGCATAGGATTCGTCGCCGCGCATAATTCCCGCCCACTGGTCGGAACTCATCGCAGAAGTTCCGCTGTCTGTTAAAAGATCGATTAAAACATCGTCGGCGTGTATTAAAAACGGATTATATCCGGCCTCTGCAATAATTCTACTTCTTTCCTCTTTTGTAGTAAATCTGATCGGCTCAACGGATTTAATTTTAAATGGTTCGATAATGGTTTTCATTTCATCCTCAA
The DNA here is from genome assembly GCA_035362835.1 of Melioribacteraceae bacterium. NCBI lineage: Bacteria > Pseudomonadati > Ignavibacteriota > Ignavibacteria > Ignavibacteriales > Melioribacteraceae > Melioribacteraceae bacterium. Next base: position 1,327,980 of record DAOSDY010000001.1, on the reverse strand, counting down.
TTGAAAAATGGGAGTTAACTCAGGTAAAATTACAAATTAATAAGAGTTTATGGAAATTAAGGATTGCTATAAATTAAACGCAATTACACCACCATTCAAAAAAGAAAGAAATAATTTGTTTGATTTTTTTTCGTAAATTGTCGCGGAATTTATAATCGTAATTTTAATTCAATTAAAATGAGGGGTTCTTATGGTAGATACTACAAATCAGGAAGCTCCCAAAATGTCACCCGCAGAGGAAGAGGAATTGGAGCTCAGTCATACGGATAAACTCGTCGGCGTGTTTTCTGAACCGGGGAATACATTCACCAAGATGTCGAAGTTCGGAGCTAAAACGTCCGATTGGATAATACCGATACTTGTAGTAATTGTTGTAGCAATCCTTTCAAATATTGTAATGATGAGCAATCCGGTTATTAAACTTTCGATAATGGAAAAGCAGATGGCCCAGATTGAAAAGCAGTTCGATGAAGCTGTTGCCAGCGGCCAGTTGACGGAAGCTCAGAAAGAAGAACAAATGGAAGTAGTACGCGAAAGGATGGACCAGGGAATGGCTGCCAATATGATCTTTACTATCCTGGGAATTGTTATTTTTTCCTTCATCTCGTTCTTTGTGGTTTCGGGAGTGTTTTATCTTTTCGCAAAATTTCTACTTAAGGGATCGGGTGTCTACAGGGATGCCATGTCTGCATACGGACTTCCAATGTATGTTGTTGTAATCCAGGTAATTGTAATGGTGATAGTAGCTTTAGTAATGAACAAATTTTTTGCGAGCCTTAGTGTAGCAGAGTTTTTGGATGCTGATAAGACAACTATTGCCGGATTTCTTCTCAATAAGCTCGATATTTTCTCGATCTGGTTCTATTCGATTGTAAGCATTGGATTTGCCAAGATGTTCAAATCGGAAGAGACCGGAAAATATTTTGCCATGATTTTCGGGATCTGGATCGGTTTCGGATTAATTATGTTCCTACTTGCCAAAGCGCTTCCGTTCCTGCAGTGGTTCGGCTTCTAATAATTTTTAAAATCCCTCTCTGTTCCGGAGAGGGATTTTTTTACCCGCCTATAAGATGCTCTGAGGATCAATATCAATAATTACTTTTATATCCCTGAACTTTGATTTCTGATTGAAGTCGATGTAGGAATTTAGGAGCGCATTGCGCAATAATCTTCCGGACGGATCGATTTTCTTACTGCTCTTAATCAAAATATTATATCGGTAAAATCCTTTTATTTTATATATGACCGCTTCCGTAGCGGGAGATACATTAAGGCCTTTGGAGTGTTTTTTCAAGAACCCTGCGAATTCATTTATTGCGGCTTTTGCCCTATCCTCTTTCTCGTCTTTTATTTCAACGAGTCCTATCCTGGTGAAAGGAGGGTATTCGCCTTTCTCCCTGAGGTCGATCTCCTTTTTGTAAAATCCGGAATAGTCATTTTCAACGACCTTCTGAAGCACAAAATTCTTTTCATTCTGAGTCTGAATCAGAACTTCACCTTTTTTTCCGGCTCTCCCGGATCTTCCGGATACCTGAGTAAGAAGTTGAAAGGTCCTTTCGTCGGCTCTGAAATCGGGGATCCATAAAGTAGTCTCGGCCGAGATGACACCGACAAGAGTAACGTTTGAAAAATCGAGCCCTTTGGAGACCATTTGAGTTCCAACTAGAATATTAATTTCACCCTTGCGGAAGCTGTTAAGTATTTCTCCCAGTTTTCCTTTCCTGTTGATAGCATCCGAATCGACGCGTTCAACTTTTGATTCTGGGAAATAGAAGTCGAGTTCGTCCTCCACCCTTTGAGTACCTGTACCGAAGAATTTAAGTGAAAGAGAACCGCACACAGGACATGCTTTTGGAACATGTTTTACAATGCCACAATAATGGCATTGAAGAATATTTTTATTTAAATGATGAACCATAGGTACAGAACAATCGTTGCAGGTGATTACTTCGCCGCAGTCGTTACAAAAAACCTGCGTAGCAAATCCCCTTCTATTCTGCAGAATTATCACACTTTCTTTCTTATTCAACCTTGCATTTATCTCATCGAGCATCACCCTCGAAAAGACGCCTTCCATTTTCTTCTTCTTTTTTTCAAGTGTAACGTCGATCAATTTTATCTCCGGAAGTTTTGCATTATCAATTCTTTCGGGCAATTCCAGTAATGAATATTTTCCTGCAAGTGCGTTATGCATGCTTTCCAGAGAAGGAGTTGCCGAGCCAAGCAGAACCGGACAGCTGCTGAATTTGCCGCGGATGATTGCTGCGTCGCGCGCATGATATTTAGGCACAATATCCTGCTGTTTATAGCTCTGGTCGTGTTCTTCATCCACAACAATTAATCCGATATTGGTAAGCGGGGCAAAGAGTGCGGAACGCGGTCCAATAGCAACTTTATATTTCCCGGAAATAAAGCCGCGCCACGTATCGTATCTCTCGCCCGGCGACATCCTGCTGTGCAGTACAGCCGTAACCGGACCGAAGTAATTGAAGAACCGCGATGTAATCTGAGGAGTAAGGGAAATCTCCGGGACAAGAATTATAACCGACCTCCCTTTTTCAACTGCTCTTTTGGCAAGTTCAATATAAATCTGTGTCTTGCCGCTACCGGTTACTCCATGAAGAAGAAATGTTTCGAACCTCTCCTTTTCGATTTCACTTCCGACATTCTCAATTATTTTTTTTTGCTGTGATGTTAATACAATTTCCTTTTGTTCCTCTGTATAGGTTTCTCTGTATACACGATCAATTTCTTTATCGAAGACGGAAACAAGATTTTTTTTTGCAAGACTATTAACGGTCGATGCGCCGGATCCGGTTTTTTTAATTAGCTCCGAAAGAGGGAGATCCTCTTTTGCCGAAAGAAGTTCAAGAAGAAGTATAACCTGTTTGGGGGATTTTTTTTCAAGTTGAGGAATTGCGTTGTAAACGTCATCTACCGGTTCGGATAATTTTACATATTTAATTTTCTTCGTTCTTACTTTCGCGTTTTCAACTTCACTAATAATTGAAAGAGCACCCTGCTTTGTAAGATCATTGAGAACCGAATAAATGTTTTTATTCTTAATTTCTTTTTGCAAGAAGGAAATTGTTGAGACTTCCCTGTTTGAAAGCACACTGAGAATTTTTGATTTGAGTGAAGTTTTTTTCTTCTCTTTCAATAATAATTCTGTACAGAATTCCGGATCCGAAACAATTTTCTTTTTCGATTCTATATCCGTTCCGTACGGAACAGCATTTTTCAATGATTCTCCGAGCGAGCTAAGATAATATTCACTTAACCATTCGTAAAACCGGAGATTGTTATTATCAAAGATCGGTACCGGATCAATTACATCTTTAACCGGTTTGATTTTTTCTGTAAGGGAAGTCGATTCGCTTAACTCAATTACAAAACCGGTCATTACTCTTCTTCCAAATGGAACGACGACCCGAACCCCTACTTGAACAGATTCAGAAAGTGAATCGGGTATAGAGTAGGTAAAAGAATTTCTAAAGGGAAGAGGGAAAACGACCTGTGCAAACATATTGCCAATTAGTTTATTTTCGGTTCAAATATAGAAAATTGGATGGTATGAACCATCTCGATTCTTTAACAGTACCGTTCACAGGATGTCTTTTTAATCCTTGCATAAATAGGAGCAAAGGTGTAATTTGTGCCGTCAAATTTTAAAAACGGAGAAATTATTATGATTAAGAAAACATTTTTAACAATCATTACAGCGCTTTTACTCGTTTCTAACATAAATGCTGAGGGTGAAAAATACGGTAAGGACATTACATTAAAGGAGAAAACCCAGGTTTCTGCAATCCTTAGCGCACCGGAAAAGTTTGATGGTAAAACCGTTCTTGTTGAAGGTAAAATTCTTAATGTATGTCAGGGAATGGGGTGCTGGATTGAAATAGCCGGTGCAACCGAAGAAGAAAAGATTATGGTTAAAGTTGAAGATGGTGTTATTGTATTTCCAAAGGAATCAAAGGGCAAAACCGCACTCGTAGAAGGTGTTGTTGCAGAAGTACTTCCTTCGAACGAAGAGCATCATGACGATAAAGAGCACAAACACGAAGGAGACGATCCCTGCAATCCCAAGACTAAGACATATAGAATTAACGGACTTGGCGCAGTAATAAAGTAATATTCAACCAGAAATTTAGATAATAGCCCGGCGGCCTTATTTGCCGGGTTTTTTATTTTTAATCGGACTTCCGCACCTAAACTCTTTTTCTCATAACCGCAAAGGAAGAACCTGCATTTATCAATTTTGATAAAGAAAACACGGTTTTTTATAAGATTTCGCCCCGATTTCCGGCAAGGTTTTTGAGCAGTATTGGCAAATGTATTTATCAATAAATCTATTAGGAGTCTATCATCATGGTTATTACAGACGAATGCATCAGCTGTTCAGCTTGTGTAGATGAATGCGAAAACAACGCCATTTATAATGCGGGAGAATCTTATACTGTTAATGGCGAGACTAAAAACGCAATTTCCGATGACCATACATTCATTGCGCCCGAACTATGCAACGATTGTAAATCCTGTGTTGAAGTTTGCGCTGTTGATGCTATTGTAGAAGCATAAGGAGTTAATATAAATTGAAAACGGCGGCTTTCAGTCGCCGTTTTTGTTTTAAGACTAGTTTACATTTTCAAGATGGGGCGTAATCTTTGATACTAAATGCTGTTTGGGAACCGCACCGATTACGGCATCAACCAGTTTTCCGTTCTTGAAAATTCCAAGTGTCGGGATACTCATAATACCATACTGAGATGCGACTCCGTAATTTTCATCTGTATTCACTTTAACAACCTTCAGCTTACCGGTCAATTCATTTGCGATTTCTTCTACAACGGGAGCTACCATTCTGCAAGGACCACACCAGGGGGCCCAGAAATCGACAAGAACCGGAAGATCGGATTTTAATACTTCGGTGGGGAAATTAAAATCAGTCCCTTCTATTATGTTTTTCATCATATCTCCTTTAATTGATTTCGGATATGATGCATCGCTAATAAATTGGATTCACCAACAAACTAAGGGCGTAAGCTCCCGGCTAAATTCCGGTTAATCTAAAGCATTTAACCGGAAATTCTCTTTCCTCGCGATTCTATAAAAAAGGCAAGCTTCCTTTGAGAAAGCCTGCCTTCTAAAACTAATGCGGATTACCCAATTGAAAAGACTATTTTATTTAACGGGTATTCCGTTCTTATCAACCAGCACGGGATCTCCGAGACCAAGTTCTTTCAATTTATCAAATTGAGTAGCTTTATCGCCGACAATTACATAGACCATTTTTTCGGGCAGCAAATATTTTTGAGAAAGGGCTTTATGTTCCTCCGCGGTCAATTTCTGGACGAACGCCTCTCTCTGTTTAATATAATTGAAAGGCAGATCATAAAGGACTACGGGGGAGAGCATGCCGGACAAAGCCTGAAGCGTTTCGAAACGGAGCGCGTTACCCTTTAAAAGTGTACTCTTTACATTTGCAAGATCTTCTTCGCTTATTCCGTTCCTGTATTTCGTAATCTCATCCCTGATAATTGTTGCGGTTTCAAAAGTTGAATTGGATTGGACCGGCGCCGATGCTGTAAATGTTCCCGGATAATTCGAACCGCTGAATCCTGACCGGGCTCCATATGTAAATCCTTTCTCTTCGCGAAGAATCATATTTAATATGCTGTTGAAATCACCGCCCAACCTGAAATTCATAACAACCGTTTTGTAATAATCAGGATCGTTATATGGAAGAGAGAGGTGTCCGACACGGAATTCCGACTGAACAGCTTTCGGAATATCTACGAAATAAACTCCCGGTTGTGTTTCAGAGGATATTTTAATTTCCGGAAAATCAATATCCTTCAAATGCCAGTCCCCGAATCCGCCGAATACCTGAAGAGCTTTTTCTTTTGTAATATCTCCAACGACCATAATTCCGGCAACAGATGCAGAAAAATAATCATTGTAATAATTTTTCAAATCATCCATTGTAATAGCTTCAACCGAACCCGCCGTGCCCATAGGAGAATTCGATAGAATATTATCTGAACCGTAAATCAGTTTGGAAAAAACGTCGCTGGCGATATTAGAAGGAGAAGATTCCATTCTTTTAAGGCTTTCGATTATCTGTCTCTTAACGATCGGGAATTCCTTTTCGTCCCAGCGCGGTTCGAAAAGAATTTCTTTTGCAAGATCAATAGTTTCGCTCAATTTACTTGCAAGGCAGGATCCGCTGAGAGTAATAGTTTCTGAACCGGCAGACACCGAAATGTTTGAACCAAGATCCTGCATTGCTTCTCTTAATTCGACAGGTGTTTTGCTCAATGTTCCTTCATTTAACATACGTGCGGTCAAAAATGCTGTTCCGATTTTATCTTTAGGATCGAGCAGCATACCCCCTTTCAATACAATCGAAAATTGAACAAGCGGCAATTCACTATGTATTACTCCATATACTTTTATACCGTTTTTAATCTTATCACTCCAGATAGCCGGTGGATTTACAACCGGATCGGGTCCTAATGCAGGTTCTTTCGTTCTATCAAACTTTGTAGGTATCGGTTCAATTTTTACGGATTCGGCAGTTTCTTTTTTTACACCCTGCATATCGATTGATTCTTCTTTTATCGGGAATAATACTGCAGCCGGTGATGCCAGATCCGCTTTCCCTTTAGGCACAATATTAAGCACAACACAATTTTTCTCTTTTACATACTTATTATAAACCCTCAGCACATCCTCTTTTGTTACATTCAAAGAATTATTCAGATCCGCATTCATAAAATCTGTTGAGCCGGCAAAAATATTATAATCGGCAAGACGCATTGCTTTTCCGAGAACACTTGAAATCTGATTATAGAAACTTACTTCCACTCCATTCTTAAGTCTTTCAAGATCCTGATCGCTAAATCCTTCTTTTTCAAACCGTGTGAATGCATCTTTAACGGCATCTTCAACTTCACCTAAGTTTTTACCGGGAAATGCACGAATACTGATTCTGAATGCGCCGGCAAGTTCAGAGCTTTGCTGAAATGCACCAACGTTTGGGGCAAGTTTTTTCTCTTCTACAATCACTTTGTAAAGAGGTGATTTTTTACTTCCCGCAAGCAATTGTGAAAGGTAAGACAGTGCGTATGAATCCTTATGAAACCGTTCAACCGTCGGAAACGACATTGAAAGATCCGGTGCGTTGGCAAGTTTATCTTCAAAGTAGGCACGCTTTGTTTCCTCCAAAGTGACTGGCATTTTTGGTAATGGTTTGGACTCATTATACCCTTCAATTTCACCGAAATACTTTTCTACCAGTTCTTTAGTTCTCTTAACATCAATATCACCTGAGACAACCAGTGTTGCGTTCTTCGGTCCGTAATATGTTTTGTAGAATTTTATTACATCGTCCAGAGATGCTGCGGCAAGGTCCTCCATTTCGCCTATTACAGTCCAGCTGTAAGGATGACCTTCCGGATAGAAAAGTTTGGACATGGCATAACTTGATTGAGAGTAGGGCTGATTATCGCTCTGTCTTTTCTCGTTCTGAACAACATTCTGCTGATTTTCAAACGCTTCCTGTGTTACCTTGCTTAACAGGAAGCCCATACGATCGGATTCCATCCAGAGTGCCAGTTCGAGTGCGTTCTTCGGAACGGTCTCAAAATAATTTGTCCGGTCTGTATTTGTCGATCCGTTCAAAGAACCGCCGGCTTTGGAGATCTTCTTAAAAAATTGATCCTGACCTATATGCTGCGATTCCTGAAACATAATATGTTCGAAGAGATGTGCAAATCCCGTGCGCCCTTTAGACTCCCTCGCAGATCCGACATGATACGCAACATAAACAGCTACTATCGGATCAGATCGGTCAATATGTAGAATTACATCCAGCCCGTTAGACAGCTTATATTGTTCATATGGAATTTTAAATTCCTTTTTTTTCCCGCCTCCGGCCAGAAGCAGCGTAGTGGAAAGCATAAGAGCAATAATAAATAACAACTTTCTTTTCATTTTCCCTCCCATGAGTAAAATGATAATTTGCTGTTGATTGGTTTTAAGTTAAGATCACTGAAAATTCTCAGCGATTTCAATTTCTAATTTTCAATTAATTACATCCTGTTCAAGATTCTGATTACTTCGGTATGAATTGAAGGAACTGCGGCAACAATACTGTCTCCTTTGGCTGGATCATTTCCATAATAATCAGTAATTACACCTCCAGCGCCCCTGATAACTGGAATAAGCGCCGCGAGATCCCAGCGACTCATAATAGGGTCTATCATAATATCTGCATACCCGCTTGCAAGAAGTGAGTATCCGTAACAATCGCCCCACATCCTGTAGAGTTTTACAATTCCTGTTAATTTTTCAAATCCTTCTTTCGATCTGTATTTTCTAAAATTAAGATGATCCGATGACAGGAGAAGAGCCGACGAAATCCTGCTACATTCTCTTACTTTAATTTTTTCACCGTTTAATTCCGCCGTTGAATTATCTCCGATAAGATATTGGTCCAGCAAAGGATGATTAATCACACCGACTACGGGTTGATCGTTATGAAGCAGCGCAATAAGAGTCCCGAAGAGGGGAACTCCGGAAATAAAACTTTTTGTTCCGTCTATCGGGTCGAGTATCCACTTGTACTCGGCTGAAGAATTATGTTCGCCGAATTCCTCTCCGAGAATTCCGTGATCCGGGAACTCTTTCATTATCAATTCACGCATCAGCTCTTCGGATTTTTTATCGGCTATCGTGACGGGCGATTCGTCCGGCTTTGTCTCAATACTAATATTTGTCCTGAAATATTTCCTGATAACATTGCCGCTTTCCTCGGCTAGATGTTTACAGAAATTTTTAACTCCGGTAATCTGTTCCATTTTTTCGCACTAAAGGATATTTATAATAGGAGCAGTTTTTATTGCAAAAGTAATTCGATAATTTTACCTGTGAAAATACCTGAAATAGATTTCTTTAACAAAGCCTGAAAGATAAAAACCGGGTAAATGAAGATATTAAAAGCTACTGACGAGGCCGTTGAAAAGGCGGCTGCAATTATTAAAGACGGAGGAATTGTTGCCTTCCCAACCGAAACCGTGTACGGATTGGGGGCTGACGGCTTAAATTCAATTGCTGTTGCTAAAATTTTTGAAACAAAAAAACGTCCCGCTTTTAATCCTCTTATTCTGCATATTGCTGATAAGAGCGATCTTATAAAACTTGCCGTTGTTGAAAATGACCGGATTGAAAAATTAATAGATAAATTCTGGCCGGGCCCTTTAACACTTGTTTTGCCAAAACTCGATCTTGTTCCAGATATAGTTACTTCCGGAAATCCGACGGTCGCAATACGCATGCCTGATCATCCGGTTGCCATCGAACTGATAAAAAAATGCGGAACACCCATTGCCGCTCCCAGCGCAAACCGGTTCGGGCATTTGAGCCCGACCGAAGCTGCACATGTATTTAAAAGCATAGGCGACAAAGTAGATTTAATTATTGACGGCGGAAAATGCTCTATAGGTGTTGAATCTTCTATTGTACAGTACGTGAACAATAAATTTTATCTGCTTCGTCCGGGCGGACTGTCAAAAGAAGAGATTCAAAACGAAATCGGGGAAATTGCTGTCGTTACAGGACACACCGGTAAACCGAATTCACCCGGACAGCTTCCATTTCATTATGCCCCGTCTATTCCGTTATTCTTTTTAACGAAAGAGAATCTAAAAAAATACTCCGATAAAAAAATCGGCGCACTTTTTTTTAGAAATATAAACGTAGATTTTAAATTTGAAACCGTAAGGATTCTTTCTGACAAAGGGGATTTAAAAGAGGCCGCCGCCAATTTATTCGTTCATCTTCATGAGCTTGAAAAAGAAAAGATCGATTTAATTCTGGCCGAACCAGTTGAAGAAAAAGGCCTGGGGCTTGCAATAATGGACCGTCTTAAAAAAGGGACTACCCGCTTTATTATTTAAACTTTCGCATCAATTTTATTTTACGAAATATTATATTGTAGTTGAAAATGAATGGGGGTTTACAATGACAGGTAATGCTTCCAATTCATCTTACTCAAAACAAACGGTAACGGACAATATGACACCATCCAGCATTCAACCCTCAAGGGATTTAAAATTATTGCTTCATATGATCAATTCAATAAGTGAAGCGATTAATATTACCGATATGGAAAGTGAAATATTATTCGTAAACAATGCTTTCCTCAAGATGTATGGTTATAAGATGGACGAAATCATCGGTAAAAATATCTCTGTCATCCGATCAAACAATAACGATCCGGCAATAACTTCCAAAATTCATGAGTCTACCTTAAAAGGCGGATGGCACGGCAGGTTAATAAACAAAAAGAAGAATGGAGCGGAGTTTACAATAGAGCTTTCCACATCTTTGATAAAAGATGAAACCGGAGCTGCTGTAGCCCTGGTCGGAATAGCATGGGATATGACCGGGGAGATTAAAGCAGAGGAGCAATTAAGAGAGGTTCAGGATAAGTACCGTACTCTTTTTGTTGAATTAAAAGACACAGTTTATGAAAGTACTGTCGACGGGAATTTCCTTGAATTGAATCCGGCCGGTCTGGACCTGTTCGGCGTTAAATCATTCGACCAGCTTAAACATATTGACATTGCAAAGGAAATTTATCTTCATCATGAAGAGAGAGAAAAATTTAAAAAGGAACTTGAAAGAACCGGTTTTGTGAGCAATTACCAGATCGATATCAAACGCTTGAACGGTGAAATTGCCACTGTCCTGGAAACCTCAATGGTTGTAAAAGACCGAAACGGCGAAATTACCGGTTACCGCGGAATATTAAGAGACATTACGGAGATTAAAAAGAATGAAGAGCGGTTAAAACTACTCGTCGAAAAATTCGAGAACCTTAACCTGCAACTCCGTAAATCCGAACAGGAGCTGAAGGAGTTGAATGCGGCAAAGGACAAATTTTTCTCGATAGTCGCACATGATTTACGCAGCCCTTTCAGCTCGCTTCTCAGCTTCTCCGAGTTTCTCGTTGAGGATATCGAGGAGCTTTCAAAAGAGGATATAAAATCATTCGCCGAGAAAATTAACGAGTCTTCAAAAACCGTGTTTACTCTGCTTGAAAATCTTCTGCAATGGTCCAGAATTCAAACGGGAAAAATTCCTTACGAGCCTACAACCTTTAATATCAACTATAAGATAAATCAGATTATCAACCTGTTAAAAAATAATGCGGAACAGAAAAATATTAGCGTATCCAACGATGTATCCAACGGCGCGATAGTTTTCGCGGATGAAGATATGATATTTTCAGTGGTCCAGAACCTTTTATCAAATGCAATTAAATTTACAAAAGATGGCGGGAATATTGTATTCAAGAGCAGCTTCCGGGAAAGCGATATTGAAATCTCGATTACCGATAACGGTGTCGGTATAAAGGATGAAGATATAAAAAAGTTATTCCGGATGGATTCGCATCACACTACTTACGGTACAAAAGACGAAAAGGGAAGCGGTCTTGGACTTCTGCTTTGCAAGGAAATGGTTGAACGCAACAGAGGCAAAATCTGGGTCAGCAGCAAATCGGGCATAGGAACAACATTCGCTTTTACTGTTCCGAAAGGTTAAAGAATTCCTCTTAGCCCTCTAATCGCATTTCGTAAAAAATTGGGAAGGACGGTTTTTCGTGTCAGTTTAATTCCGTTTTCCGACTCCAGCAGATCCAGCATTTCATAATACTTTTTTTCACCGTACTTGGAAACTACATGTTCCTTTCTATCCGGTTTTCTGAAATGATAGTACATACTGGCGGGATCCGCTTCCGGATGAAACTGCGTTCCCGAAATCTCGTCCGTAATACGGATCGCCATCATCGCCCGTTCATACGGAACGTGGGGGCGTTCTTTTTCAATACATAGTATACGGGCACCCAGATCCTCAATTATTTTACTGTCCGGTTCAACAACCTGCCAGTCTCTGAAATCCGCAGCATAGAAAGGGTCGTTCAGACCATCCATCAGAATATCTTCGTTGCCTGCCGGTGTTTTATGAACTTTCATCACGCCGAATGATTTCGAATGACGGGGAATTACACTTCCGAATCTAAAGTACCTCGCCATTATTTGAAACGAGTGGCAGATAAAAAAGATATGTTTTTTTGATTCGCTTCTTTGATTATTGCTGTAGATATGGTCCAGCAGTTTAAAATAGTCGGCTTCCCATTTTGAGCCTTCGCCTTCGAACGGACTTCCGGGTCCGCCCGACGAGATATAGATATCGAATTCCGGGCCTGGAATTTCGCCTTTAAATCTCGTATCGAACAGCCGGTAATCGATCCCGACATTCTGGTAAAGACAATCGGTTTCGTTAAGAATATCTTTAATACAACGGATTCCCTGATTCTCTTCATTATTATAGAGATCAATTATTGCGACTTTCACACTGCTCTGTTTCAAATAATATCCTTTCCTGATTTTAAATATGAACCGGAATGCAAATATAAAAATATAGTCTGATAATTAACTGCGGGATTTGCTTAAAACAAATCCCGGCCTCAATTCTGATTTCTGTTTACAGATAATCAGAACGAGACCGGGACTAAAAAAATCAGCGGAATTATTTCAGCTGTTTTTTAATTTCTTCAATTGCTTTATCAAGCTGCGGATCATTACCTGTAAGTTTATCCTTAAAAGTATTCTTAACATAGATATCCGGCTTTACGCCTGTCATCTCAAGATCATCTCCGGCAAATGTATAGCAGCCCCATGACGGGAGCCGGTAAAAAGAGCCGTCGACAAGCGACTTTCCGGATGTAAAAATTATCCACCTGTAAGTCTCGGTCCCTATTACAGTTCCGAGTTTCAATTCTTTAAAGCCGGCCGAAGTCATTTCCGCATCGCTGAGAGATTGCTCGTTTATAAGTAAAACTATTGGTTTTGCTGAAGGAGCGAAATTAGGCTGCTGAGTAAACTGGCCGCCTCTATATTTCCACTTGAGATAAGGTTTCTGACTCAGGAATTGAAGTACGTCATCATGAACATTGCCGCCTGTATTGTAGCGCAGATCCAGAATCAGTGCGTCCCGGTAGTGAAGTTCGTCGGTCATCTCAATAATAAAATTATTCAATTCCCCCGTTCCCATATTTTTCATATGAACGTAGGCGATTTTTTTATCTCCCCTATCATCAACGTACTTCTGATTGTTATCCACCCATTCATCATACAATAGATTTGATATTATAAACGAGCTAACCGGGTGAATTTTAACAGTATATTTATCTTTTCCTCTTTCAAACAGAAGCTCAATCTCTTCATTAAGTGACGGAGCAACAAAATATTTTTCCCTATTTTCGGCTTTGTTCACCTGCTGCCCGTTAACAGCAGTAAGAATGTCGCCGGGCATAATATTCTTATCGAGCTTATCGGCCGGAGAACGCCTGATAATTCTATCCACTTTGTACGGATCGTTATTGTTAAAAACAATTCCGGTGCCCATGGTATTGTTTTTGTAAAAGACTTTTTCCTCTTCTCCGCTTGAAGAAAATCCCTGATGCGACGAATTCAACTCTCCGAGCATATCGTTAAGAAGTGCTCTTAGATTATCGCGGGTTCTTATACCCGGCAGATACTTTTCGTACTGTTCTTTTATCTTATGCCAATCCGTACCGTGGAACTGATCGTCATAATAGTTCTCCTCCAGATTTGCCCAGGTTTCATAAAACATCTGGTTGAACTCTGAAGCAAGATTTTTTGTGAAAGCGAAGCTGATATCAACAGCCTTGGTTTTGCTTCCTGCAAGATCGAGCTTTAATATTTTCCCGTCGGCAAGAAGATAATAATCATTCTTCGATTTGGAAATAAAGATAGAGCCGCTCTTAGCTCCCTCTATAATTTTTGTTTCCGTCCTGTCGAACGGTTTAGATGTTGTCTGCCATATAATATTATTTTCCCCGTTATGATTAGAGACGAATAATAGCGTGGTCTGATCATCTTTCTGAATAACGAACGCCGACCTTTGATTTCCCGTCTGTGACGCAACGGCTTCCCATCGGTCTTTTATATTTTCAAAATCGATAACCACTTTCGGCTTGCTCGTGTCTTTCTTAGCGTCCGTAAATAATTTCCCGAATCTGTCCGATCTGAACTCCCCGTCATATTTCTGAAGTGGAATTCGATAGATATCAGAGTTTTGAACTCCCCGCGGATAACCCGGTTGCAAACGGTCGGTTTCGAAGTATATATATTTACCGTCCGGCGACCAGAACGGATTTGTTTCCGTTACACCGGTATTTGTAATATTTGTCGACTTCTTTTTATCGATATCATAAATAAAAATATCCTGCTCAAAATTTCTGTATGCCGTATAAACAATATACTTGTTGTCGGGAGAAATTAGAGCGGGGGCGTCATAGATGGCCCAGAACTCGTCTTTTGCAATCGTTTCGCTTTTTAAACTTGTCAGGTCGATCATTCTCAACTCGTTTCTTCCGCTGAAATAGACGCCCAGAGTTCTCTCGTCGTTAAAATTTATCTCGCGGTTATTCATTCCATCGAATGTAAGCTGAGTTTCTTTCTGATCCCCGTTAACTTTTACGGTAAACAGATTGAGCCATCCTTTCACAGTCCTGTTAAAGAGTATTGTTTCGTTATCTTTAAGCCATAAAGCTTCGGCTACCCTTTCAGCCGGATCTGTATTAATTTTTTTTATAAACTTCCCTTCAAGATCCGACACGAACATTACACCTCTCGAAACAAATACAAATTTTTTACCGTCCGGTGAAGCATTGAAATTTGTAATCTTATCCTTAACGTTAAATTCCTGGGAAAGGCTTAGAGTTGTGTTGTCGAAGATCCTGCTGTCAACCAGATTGGAGCTGCCGGATTTAACATCATAAATAAAAATCTGATAGTCTTTTGTAAAAACAATTTTTTTTCCGTTATAACTTACCCGCGGACGCTTAATCGAAGTACCGAAGTTTGTCAGCTGTCTGCTTTTTCCGTTTTCAAGTTTGTAAAGGTTGTATTCGTCGTTGGCCTGGTCGGAAACGAAATAAATATTTCCGTCCATATCGATTGTTGGCCACATATCTTTTCCGATATAAGTCGTGTGAATCTTATATTCACCGTTTTGGGGATTGTATGATTTAATATCGGGATTGAAATCGCCTTTATAGCGTTTACGGTTTGCGAAGTTTGAGCTTTCCCAAGTATCGTTAAAAAAGATCTCGCCTGTTTTCGGATGCTCGGAAATATTGTGAGCCCAGGTAAAATAATTTTCGAATAGGCGAACCGGTGTCCCGCCGCCAACAGAAACTTTATAAGTGGTTCCGGAATTATAACGGTTGGAAGTAAAATAAATGTATTTAGAATCCCAGCTCCATGATTCCACAGCATCACTTGCGCTATGGTAAGTAAGCTGTACAATTTTTCCTCCTTCAGAGGGCATTACATAAATATTCTGGTTTCCTTCCTGTGTACCGGAAAACGCTATCCATTTTCCATCGGGCGAGTAGACCGGGCCGGTTTCAAGGCCGTCCATTCCCGTCAGTCTATATGCTGTTCCGCCGACGGAAGGAACTGTCCATATATCCCCTTCATAACTGAAAACGATATTTTGCCCGTCGGGGGAGAGCGATGGATCGAATGCAAAACGGATTTGTGAAAATGAAATTGCAGGAATTAATAATAGTATGAGGAGACAGAGACGTTTCATTTTGACCTCTTTATTATAATTAAAATAGTTAACTCACTCTGCTTGCAGTACTTAAAGTAGCAAATAAATCCAACATGATTCCAATCTCTGAAGCAGCTTGAATTATATCCCGGATAAAAAAATTACCCGGAAATTAGACGATTTCCTGATACTATGGTTTGGCTTTTTCCATCAAGATTAGGCATTTTTACCAATACATTTTAACTAATTAGGGTGAACAAATGAGCAAGGAATTAGTACTGGAAAAAATCGACCAGGCGGTTAAGATACTTAAAGAAAAAGAGATAGATATGTGGATGACTTTCGTAAGAGAGACCGGAAATATTAAAGACCCGATGCTGGATATGATTGTTGGAACCAATGCTACCTGGCAGTCGGCATTTATTATTACACGAACTGGCGAGACACATGCAATTATAGGGTCTCTAGAGCTTGAAAATATGAAACAGGTAGGCACATATAAAAACATTCACCCGTATCTAAAATCGATCAAAGAGAAATTTCTTGAAGTGATCAATCATATTAAACCCGATAAGATCGCTATCAACTTTTCGCGCAACTCAAGTCTTGCAGACGGAATGACATACGGATTATATCTCGAATTGCTGGATCATTTCAACGGAACCGATTACGCCTCAAAGCTTATCTCCTCCGAAGAGATCGTTGCCGCGCTCCGGGGTAGAAAATCCCAGTCTGAAATAAACAATATCAAAGAGGCTATTAAAGAAACACTTGTTATCTTCGACGAGGTTACAAGATTTCTCAAGCCGGGATTGACCGAAAAACAGGTCGCCTCTTTCGTACGGGAAATTGTAGACAGGAAAGGATATCAGTTAGCGTGGGATAAGGATTATTGCCCTTCCGTATTCTCCGGTCCGAATACTGCCGGCGCTCATGCCGGCCCTACCGACAGAACGATAGAACCGGGGCATGTGATTAATATGGACTTCGGAATAAAGATGAATGGTTACTGCTCCGATCTTCAGAGAACCTGGTATGTTCTGCGTCCGGGCGAAACAAAAGCACCCGATGAAGTTCAAAAAGGATTTGATGTTATCAGAGAATCAATTACCCGCTCGGCAAATGCAATGAAACCGGGCAAAAAAGGTTGGGAGATTGACGAAGTCGCCCGCAATTACATACAGATAAACGGTTACGACGAATTCCCGCACGGCCTCGGTCACCAGGTCGGCAGGGCTTGCCACGACGGGGGATGTTTAATGGGTCCGAAGTGGGAGCGGTACAATAATCTGCCTTACCTTCAAATTGAAGAGGGGAATGTATTCACAATTGAACCGCGCCTTACAATTGAAAATTACGGTATAGCAACAATTGAAGAAATGGTGGTTGTAACAAAAGACGGTATTGAGTGGTTATCTGAAAGACAGAATGAAATTTATTTGATCAAATAAAAAAACCGGGGGACGCTTTTTATAAGCGTCCCCTTTTTACACTAATCAAAATCGAATAGCTCGCCAAGAAAGGATTTTTTTCTTCTTCTCTTATAATAATCGTCATCATATTTTTTCTGATAGCCGTAATCGTTCCTGTTAAAGTCGTTGTCAATATTCTGCTGGGGCTCAAAATCAATCGACCTTTCAACAATTTTATCGAGTTCCCCTTTATCTAGCCAGATTCCACGGCATTCGGGACAGTAATCGACTTCAATTCCCTTTTTTTCGGACATTACAAGATTAACGTTGCAGTTAGGACATTTCATAAACTTCTCCTTTTTGTAAAAATAACATGAAATTGAAAAATGAAGTTCCGCGGAAATTCACTCAATCCGGCTAAACCATTTTGAGTATAATTCCGGCCTACGGTCCCTGAAGAATAATTTTTTTGCGTGCGAATTTTCTACTTCAGCAAGATCAATTTCGCAGATTAATATTTCATCGGTTAAGCTTCCAGCCCTCGCGATTATTTTACCGTGGGGATTCGAGACAAACGATTCCCCGGCAAAGATTAATTTTTCCTCCTGACCGACCCTGTTGCAGAGAGCTGTAAAATACCCGTTTTGAAACGATGCAACTTTCAGTTCGGCTTCATACAATCCATCGGGCCATTCTCCTACAGATCCGGCCTGGGGAATAAAAACTATTTCCGCTCCCGCTAATGCGAGTGCGCGCATATATTCCGGATAATGACGGTCGTAACAAATTGCAATTCCGATTTTACCGAATTCCGTGTTATAAACTTTTACTCCGTTATCACCGGGTGTATAGTATCCTTTTTCGTAAAAGTTCTCGTAATCAGTTATATGAATCATCCTTGTAGTTCCAAGAATTCCGCCGTCAACATTAATTACAGGCGAGGAGTCATATGTATTCCCGTTTTCAATTTCATATAAATTTAGAATTATGATTACGTTCAGCTCTTTTGCCAGGTCGGTAAATATTTTTGTGGTGGGGCCGGGAATGGTTTCGGCAAGATTTTTAAAATTATCAGCTGTCTTCTTCTGAGGATAAAATTGTGTGAAAGCCAGTTCCGCAAAGCAGATAATTTTGGCGCCCATGGATGCAGCATACCGGACAGCCTTAACGCCTTTTTCTATATTGATATTTTTATCTTCACACGCCGACTGCTGCACTAAAGCTATTTTCATGGTTAACCTGATGTTTCGTTTTTCAATTCAATTTAATATACCTGTAACTTACAGGAGGTATTATTGAAGTGATAGTGCCGTTTACAACTTCCTTTTTCTCACCCGAAACCAGATCTTCAGTTGATTGTACATTATAATGATCGGGGATCTTCAGTTGAATATTCTGTCCCTTATTACTTTTATTTAAGATCACCAGGACTCTTTCATTCAAATCGGACCGGATAAATGCATAGATATTTTCATCTGACGCCAGAGTATAAAAATCGCCGTACCGGAGAGCGGAATGATTTTTTCTGATATTAATAATTCTTCTTACATCATTCAGCATTTTGCTTTCGTGAATACTTAGCTGTTCGCCGAATCTCATCATTCTCCTGTTATCAGGGTCGGAAGCACCCGTCATTCCGAACTCGCTTCCGTAGTAAATTACCGGAAGGCCGGGAATCGCATTCATATAAGCATAATATAATTTTGCTTTTTCATAATTATCCGGGTTATCAACTTCAGGCGGATTATTCCAGCCCTCTTCAATCGCGCTCCATTGAGTAGCTTCGAGATCTCCGTCGGCAAATGCCATGAAACGGTTTTTATCGTGGCTGTCCATAATATTTCCCATTAAATTGTTCTCGCCGTAAACGAGGAAAGATTTTTTAATTTCTGAATCGAGCGATGTAAAGGAAATATTATCATCAAGAAACGTTGGAAGGGCCACATCATAAACATTAAAATTGAACTGCGCGGTTAATTGCCCGTTGTTTACATAAGAGCTTATCAGTTCGTAACTGCCGAATGTTTCGCCGATCTGATAAACTTTTTTGTTTTCCGGGATTTCAATTTCGTTTTTAATCCTTCTTGTAAGCTCCCGCCAGAACTGATTGGGCATATGTTTAACGGCATCCTGCCGGAATCCGTCGGCTCCCGTTTCCTTCATCCACCATATTGTGTTCGATGCCATAAAATCAATTGCCTCTTCCGACTTAACATAGTTGAATTTCGGAAGATAGGGTTCGAACCAGGTAGTCAGCCGGAACTCATCCCACAAGCGGAGATTCAGCCTTCTGTCCGGAAGTTTAAGCTCTCCGAACCAATCCGGTTTTTCTTTTACAAGCGGATGATTTTCGTGAACATGGTTGGCAACGACATCAAGAAGTATTTTAATTCCTTTCGATTTGGCAATGGCTACGAGTTCTTTTAATTGTTTAATAGTGCCGAACTTCTCCTCGGTTGTTGTTGAACTAACAGGCCAGTAACCGTGATAGCCCGAGAACCACCGCCTCGGCGCGGGCGCTTCTTTATACGCGGTATTCGGATTATCGTATACAGGCGAAAGCCAGATCGTGTTGATTCCCAGTGAGTCGAAATATCCTTCGTTCAGCTTGTTGATAATTCCTTTAAAATCGCCTCCCATATAATTCGCTTTCATCGAAAGGGAATCGTGAAGAATAGGATCGTTTAAAGTTTCATCCCCATCGTTAAAACGGTCAATCATAAGGGAATAGATTATTGCGTCGTTCCACAAGAACTTGTTGTTTCCCGGAGCCGGTTTACCATCCACAAGAAATACCGACTGTAAATTCGAAACATTTCCATTTTCCGAAACAGCAACTCTAAGAAGTTGAGCGTTCCGTAATTTTTCGATATCAATTGTAAGCTTAATATTCCAGCCGTTAAGTTCAATTTCTCCTTCAGTCAATTTTTGATTGTTGAGAAGCCCAATTACATTTTCGGAAGAAAGATTTTTTCCTTCCGATGCACTTTCATAAACAAAGAGGAACATCCCTTTGCCGCCTGATTCACTATAACCGTTAATGTGAAGAAACACTTTTTTCTCACCGCTTTCATCAACAGTATAAACAGAATTAAAATCGCCCATGCCGTTAGGAACCCTTACATTATTGAGCGGATCGATCAGTTCCTCCCCGTCGCCGAAAAACTTGTATTGATACCGGCCCGGTTCAAGAGGAATTTCGGTTTCATAAATTCCGTCGCCGTCATTGTCATTCATCGGCAGATTTCCGCGGTCCCATCCGTTGAAACTTCCGAACAGATTTAAAACCTTATATTCCTTTAACGGCTTATAAGAAAACCTGTACTTCTGCTGAATTCTTGACCTCACCGGAATCGAATAGACCCGGTCATCAAATTCAAAATCGACCAGTGTCATTCCTGAAAAATTTTCTGCTGCGGCAAAGTAGACCATCCCGCTTCCGGAACTATATGTTGCTTTCACATTATTATTTTGCAAAAAGACTGGTTGATAATGTTCGGCATAAAAAAGATCTGAAATAAGAAGGGAGTCGGTTCTGCCGGCAATCAGGTTTACCGGTTTTATTATATCTTTTATTTCCCGTTCGCCAGTTGAGCAACCCGTCATTATTATAATAATTATTATACTGAAGAGTGATAAAGCACGTTTCATATATTCTCCGGATGGATAAAAATAATACTTGTGAAAAATAATGAAATTAATTTCCAGTATAAAAACCGGAATTGTCAGAGTGCGCTTTGATAGGAAATATACTCTTCAAGTTCGTCAAGCGAAGCAATATATTTTACATTAGGATATTTACTCAGTATTTCCGACTGTCCGCCTGACAGAGCCTGTCCGCCAACAAGCAACTGCAAATCCGGTGCAACGATTCTGATCTGTTCTATCAATTTTATGAGGCGGGAAATATTGATATAAAAATTATTTGAGATGCCGAGGAGATCCGGTTTTTTTTCCTTTATAAGATCGATAAGCGTCGATTGAGGTGTATTAGATCCGAGGTAGAGAGTTTTCCATCCGCTAACTTCAAAAAATCCAGCCACCATTCTAGCTCCCAGTTCGTGAAATTCTTTATCGATACATGTAATAACTACAAGTTTATCAAGGTGGTGACCGTTCATAAATTGAGATGTAATCGATTCAATAAGCGATTCGGTAATCTTGGTTGCAATATGTTCATCGGCAATAGTACATCGTTCTTTTTCCCACATCTGACCGACCCGATACATAGAGCGCTGGAATAATTGAATATAAATTTCCTTAAGGGGAACATTGCTTTTAATCAGATTGGAGACTATCTGAAGGCATTGGTTTTTATCCCCTTTTAAGAGGGAATCGAGATAATGAAGGTATATTGCTTCTGAAACCATATTAATTCTTAAATTCTGATGATTACAAAACGTTGATACCTGTAAAATAATTCCCTGTTTTAAAAGATTTTTTTCCCAGACGAAATCAAAAGAGCGATTCTGTAGGAGGTATAAGCAAAAAACGGAGCGGCAACCACGTCGATTGTATAATGAACATGCTGGATAAGTACGGCAATAGCAACAAGAACCGTAGCAAAAAGAAATATTTTTCGCATCGTCTTATTGACGCTGGTAAGGTAAAAAATGAACATTGTTGCTGTATGACCGGAAAAGAAAAGGTCGCGGTGAAGAGTCTCACCACCGCCGAAAAACTCTACGAAAGGATCGGTTAGGGATATAGTAGATGACGGTTCGTCCAGAGGTAAAAGAAAAATTGTACAAAGCCGGAAAAAGAAAACAAGGCTGTATGACTGAAGTGCTATTAAAAGATTTTCCGGGTAATGTGAGATTGATACAAGCGCAACAATAAGCGATATATAGATAAGTCCGAATGTAAACCAGGTCAAGTCGATCGGTTCGAATAAGCTCAATAGCGGATCTTTAAAAGCAAATCCTGATAGCTCCTCATTGTAATCAAGAAAACGGGCTAGACTCAGAAGTACGAAGATTAAAACTGCTGCCGTAATAAAAAAGCGGGTACGGAAACTGGAATCGGAGAGACTGATTCTCCAGGCGGATTTTATTTCACTGAGATTGATCAATAGAACCTTTTTAAGTATCAGAAACCTGGATTGCAAAATAACCACGGGGTCTAAAAAAGTAAAATAGAAAGATTAATCGGATCTTTAATTTTTGCCGGAGCGATTGATTAGGCTCACTAAATTCCGCTTGTAGCAGTCTCTTATAATCTCTAATTTTAATCAGGGGGTTTGTAATTAAATATTTTTTCTGTTGAGCGGAGCAATTATTATGAAATCCTATATTAAACTCGCCCTTTCAATAACTCTGATTTTTCTATGTGTATTTGGATGCGACGAAAACAAAGACGACGATAACAATCCTTCCAATCCAACAACAAGCGATAATCCGTTCGCAAATGCTAAGGTTGTTGCTTCCCTGGACGGATTCAATTCAGCCGAAGCGATTGCCGTTTCCCCGAACGCAACTTTTAACGGCACCCTCTATGTCGGCGACGCAACTAATCTTTCAGTTTATCATGTTATCGATTCCGGAATTCCGATACTTCAGAACAGAATTCCATTAACCACAGTGAACGATCTGTTCGTTAACCACTCGGCTCCGGATTATTTGTACGCCGCATGCGGCGGGCACGGATTATATATTTATAATATTGCACCGGGAAATAATAGTTTCCTCCCTCAGCAAAGATCCTATATACCGGGCGGATTTTATAAGGATGTTACTGTTTTCGGGAACCGGCTTTACATTGCCTCACAATTAAGCCGCGGTGTAAGAATGTACAACATCGTATCAATCGATAATCCGATTTTACAAACTTCGATAGATGAAGCGGCAAACTCCAATGCTGTTTGTATTTCCGGAGGCGGGGAGCTGGTTGTTGCCGATTATAACGGTAAAATAAAATTTTACGACATTTCACAAACCAACATGATAAACTCATCAACACAGCCCAAAAATTCGCTTACGACGAGCGGATATTTAAAGGCGGTTGCGGGAAATTATGGAAGAGTCTGTGTGGCTTCTGAAAACGGAATTTATATTATCTCTCCCATTGGAAGTGCTTTGCAGAGCCCTCAAATTCAATCCAGTCTTGCTATTCCGAGTTATATAGAGGATGTTGAAATTTTATATAAAACTTCCCCGGAAGAAAAATATTACGCATTTCTTGCTGCCGGAAACCGTGATTTCATGATTGTAGATATAACTGACGTTAAGAATCCAAAGATTATTAAAGAAATTGCTCTAGCTGGAAGTGCTAATGCTATTACGCTAAAGAGTGGTTTTGCATACGTAGCTTCTGATACACATGTGCATGTAATAAAATACGAATGATCCGTTACAACAAACCCCGATAACTATTCGGTTATCGGGGTTTGTAATTTTACTTAAGCTTTCCGCCTACCTTCATAAAGAACCTAATGCACTTATGCCCGAAATCTACAGGAGCAATGTACATCATCGGGCATCCGTAGATAATTGGATCAATTCCATTATCGCGGCAGAATTTTTCAGCCGCTTCATTATAGCTCCCTTTTCCGAAAGAACGGTGAAACCATACGTTTTTAATTCCCAGTCCGGCGCACTCTTTTACAACATTCAACGACTGGTCGGGATGCGTTGAGAGAAAAACTGCATCCGGTTTTCCCGGGACATCTTTCAATGTCCGATAGCATTTTTCTCCTTCTATCTCGTCTGCTTTCGGATTGATTGCAAACACTTCGTATCCTGCATTCTTGAATTTTTTGTATACAAGGTTTCCTACGGCACCCTGAGGATTCCTTGAAATTCCTGCAACCGCAATTCTCTTCTGTTTAAGAAATTGATCGATTAATTGTTCTGTGTTCATATAATTATCTATTGTTGGTTAGAGTTTTCTGGCTATTACCACGGGAGTTTTAATTTTTTCTGTTTCACCCGAATCGGTTACAATTTCGATCAGCAATATATAAATTCCTATTCTAAGAGGTCGCCCGTTTTCATCCATCCCGTCAAAAATCAGGGAATTATTCGGACCGGCAGGATTGTTATTATTTAGAGTCCGGACTTTCCTGCCTCTGCTATCGTAAACACAAATGCGAACCTGGGCGAGCTTACGTGAGAGGTTAAAGTTGATAGTCGTAAAATCTTCGTGGCCATCGCTGTCCGGTGAAAATGGATTTGGAATCAATTTTACATTTGTCTCCGAAGCGATTGTTTCCGCAAAAACTGAATTTTCTTTACCCGGAGTCGCTCCCTCCGGGGCAACTGAAGAACTCCAGTTCGACCGGTCATTTGAATCAAGATAAGGATTGAGTCTTTCAAGCGAACGGTTTTTCGTTGATGTTATATTCCTGTTATGCCAGCCGGAATTATAATTGACGGAATCTATTACTTTGTGGTGCGCGTCTATCAAAACTAAATAAGATCCATCGTTGGATAAACCTAGCGAACTGTTAATAATGAAATTGCTTTCATATGCGAAGCTGTAATTTTTTTCTATTGTTGAATCGCGGGCAAATACAAGAAATCGCCCCGGGGCCAGATTTAAATAACATTGTGAAAGCGGAATTTTTTTATCCGGACCGATCAACAAATTCATCCCCCCCGCCTGGACTGTATCTAGTGTAGTATTAAGCAGTTCAATGAACTCGCAATTACCTTCAGCCGGATCGAACATAATTTCGTTAATCACGAGTGCGCCACGTGCGAGTTCAGGAATTTCTGTTACTGAATTCCGGAAACCGGGGGTAGCACCGAACCGGTTGATTGAAGTCATCCAGTTTGTGCTGTCGCTGCCTGATTTGTTGAATGCTCTTCTCTCAATCGAAAATCCTTTAGCTCCTCCCCATTTAGAACTGTAAAGTATGCTATCAATTATCGCACCGCGGAAATCATTAATTAGTATCCCTTCGGATGTGTTACCGAGAGAGCCGAATTTCACCTGCAGAAAATTCTCCGGCGGATAAAACATGAAGCTGGCAGTATCTGTTGTTATAACCGCATAGCTCCCGGGATTCAGAATAACATCCTGCGAAGATATAAGGACCGGAATTGGCAGAGGCAGCAGGTCCGATATTTTCCAGCCCTTCAGATTCACCGGTTCTGACGAGCAATTAACAATCTCAATCCACTCCGGTTCGCCTGCAAGCGGAGTATACATAATTTCATTTATTAGAACAGTGTTTCTCCCATAACCGGAATTTACATCCGCTACATAAAAATTATTATGATTATCTAAATCCTTCTCAAAAATTATTTTGCAATAGACGCGGCGGGGATTATCAAGCTTAATCCGGTTTGATGATAATATAAGTACGGAATCTTTTGCGGATAAATTGGAACCGCTTCCATTACAATAAAATGATGTGTCGTTACCCGTAATAAAATAGAACTGAACAGTAAAATGATCTGCGGATTTTGTGCCGTTATTAAAAACATTTGCGGCAATGCTGACATCTTCATCAAACGAAGCATAAAGAGGTACAATGGAAATTCCCGATATGGTTAGATCATAGTCTTTGGGAGCGAGTCCGTTGATTCTTCCCGGTGTGCTAAGTTCAATGTCTGTAGAGGAACCCCAGTTGAGTCGTTCGCCGGAGGTCCCGGTTATGCTGATTCTCTCTAAGGATTTACCGTTTTCTCCGCCCCAGGATTTGTCGTATCTGACAGAATCGATGGTCTCTTCATTAGCATCTCTTATTATAACCGCGTCGGCATCGTTATTAAGATTAGCAAATGTGTTGATAAGCAGCTGTGAAGGAATTGAACGATGGAAATTGTTAATTACCGAATCTTTGGAAATAACTAAAAATGTTCCGGCGGGAACTGTTATTCCGCCTGATTGAAGCTTCGTTTTTAAGGGTGTTGTCAGGAAATCTGAAACGGACCATCCTTCCAGATCAATATCATAGGAGGATCTGTTGAACAGCTCTATCCATTCCGGCTCACCGTTAACAGGATTGTACATTATTTCATTCAATACAACCGAATTCTTTGGATAGCCGGGAATAACGGAAAATTGATACCGGTTGTTTGTTGTATCTTCATCCAATTTGTAATCGGCAAAGTATTCAAATGTTCTTTTTGCTGTTAGCGATTCTATAATGAATTCCATTTGAGAAAAATAAAAACCGGTATCTTCAATACTTGGCACTTCAATATATTCTTCTTTTAATAACAACTTGATTCCGTTATTTAATTTTTCGTAAAACCTGCAAATAAACCGGGCCGGGTTTTTACCCGGATTGCGGAAGTGAATATTAATTCTTACTTCCTGACCGATAACAGGTTTGGCCGGATTAATACTTTCTGACATTAACGCTATATCGTAATTTTTTTTGGATATTGAATTAATTCTACCCGGAGTTCCTCTCTCCGCTTTTGTTGTCTTCCAGTTAGTAGAATCTGTAGACGATTTTTCCGCTGCAATTCTTTCGAGAGACCTGCCCGAGCTCCCTCCCCACACAGGACTGTAGTAAGTTGAATCTATAATTCTTCCCAGAGAATCCAGAAGAACTATCCGATCACCGCCGTCATTAAGCGAAGGAATAACTGCGGTTATTATTTTGCCCGAATTCCCGTATATCGAGAAAATAACGCTGTCTTTCGAAACAACCGCATATTCTTCCGGCTGAAGCATAAAATCATAATCGGTTATAGTTATGTAAGAGGAGTTATCGCCGATAATGTAATTTTTCAGGTTAATAATTTTGCTGCTTCTGTTAAAAATCTCGATCCATTCCGGCTCAGGGGAATGAGGTGCGTACATAATTTCGTTTATAACAATATCTCCCCTCACCTCATTTAACTCAACGCCATTAATATTGAAGACGAATGAATTATTCTCCGTAAACTGATCTACAGGATAATCAAGAAAAACTATAAACTGATTCGAACCTGTTTCGAAGTCATTACAAATTAATTGAATGGATTTTGAGTGGTCTGATTCAAGAGATTCAATCGATGTGGAAGAGATCAATTCGTCAGCTTCTCCGATCCGGTTGAAATTCTTATCGCGGAATAATATGAGATTGAAATTTACCGCACCCGCATTTCCGGAATTCTTTATCCAAACGGTAAAATTAAAATCCTTGCCGATTTCGGCAAATTGATTCACTGTAATAACAGAATAGATTTCCAGATCAAATTCCTTTTCCGAAATTGAGTTGACCCTCCCAGGAGTAGATCTTTTTATACTCGTCGACGATCCCCAGTTACTCTGATTCAGAGCAATTGTGTCAGCGGATTTTCTTTCCAGCGATCTTCCTCCGGAATTTCCGCCCCACGACGGAAGGTACTTTACACTATCGATTGTTCTGCCGTATAAATCGGAAACAAGCACGTCATCGCCGCTGTTGCTAAGTGTCGGTAATGACCTTATCAGCAATCGGGATGTAATGTTGTGTAATTCAGTTATAACCGTTTCTTTACTTATCACAAGATATTCCGAAGGAGTAAGCTCATAATCTGTGGCAGAAATCAGAACTGTAGCCGTCTTATCTCCGGCGCGCCAGTTTTTCAGATTAATTGACCGTTCGGAATTATTATACAATTCAATCCATTCCGGTTCGTCGCCGAGCGGCGCATACATTATTTCATTTATTACTATCTCTCCCTGTAAAGCTAATTTATCGGAGACAGTGATTTTTATAAACGTTGTGTTGTTAGAGCTTCTTTCGTCAACCGCGAAGTTTATTTTTCCAATGAATATATATTCGCCGGATGTTTGAGGATAGAACGGAACTGGAATCTGTAAAGAATCATCCGGTAGAATAGAATTATTTAATGTGTAGATAGCTTCATTACTCTCTTCGATTGAATCACGGTCGGAATCATAATACACTTCAAACGAAAAACTATCCGCTCTCAATCTTCCCTGATTCCTGATTACAAACTCCAGGAAGAGCGAATCGCCCGCTGTTACAATCTGAGGAATATGCCGCTTAAAACTAATTGCCAGATCATAATCTACCGGAGATACCGAATTCTTTCTGCCAGGAGTACCGTTGACGATATTTCCGTTAGACCAATTAACCGCCGTATTGTTTTTATCAGGAATTATTTTTTCGTCTGAAATGCCGGCAGTGTTGTTTGCGGAGTAAATATATGTTTCGACAATCTCCCCGGCATTATTAAGGAGACTTACTTCCCGGCCGGCTGTGTTTGCCATACCGGAGGACCCGAAATTGCTGCCGGATGTTTTCATTATTATTGTGCCGGCAGGAATCAGTGTCTTATAAATTCCATTTGCATAATCATAATTGCCCTGCAGAATTACCGCAAATCCACCA
Source organism: Melioribacteraceae bacterium (assembly GCA_035362835.1). Classification (NCBI taxonomy): domain Bacteria; kingdom Pseudomonadati; phylum Ignavibacteriota; class Ignavibacteria; order Ignavibacteriales; family Melioribacteraceae; species Melioribacteraceae bacterium. The sequence continues at coordinate 1,299,630 of DAOSDY010000001.1, read as the reverse complement.
GGCCCGAGCAATGTTCCGCCGCTAACCGGAACTAGATTGTTCGGCGATGAAGTGTAATACTTGAATTTGAAACCGCTGATATCGATAGACTGGGTTGCGGACGTATTATAGATCTCAACGAATTCCCCGTTCGTTTCAACCGGATAAAAAAGAATCTCATTGAATGTTAGAGCAGAGCCGGACTGGGAAATGATGGAATTAAGGGGTAAGTATAGGAAAAGGAACAAAATTAGAATTTTTGTTCTTTTCATATTATTACTTTTAAAATTAATACTAATGCAATTGCAAGATAAAAATAAAGAATCATTTGTGCACTCATTTGTTTTATTTAATTTTCGGGAGTTACTAGCAACTAAATTGGATCAATCATGAAACGCTTCTATTCAATTCTATTCCTTTTAATTATTTATGTTTGCCCGCTCTTATCCCAGCAGGATCCGGTTTTTCAGAAAATTCTGGAAATCGGCAGAAATGAAAACAGGGCTATGGTTCATCAGGACGTATTATGCAACCGCTTCGGGGGAAGATCAACCGGCTCCGATGCTTACACAAATTCCGCGCTCTGGGTTTATAACGAACTCCGCTCGTGGGGATTAAAAGCCGAGCTCGATGAAGCAGGCGTAGAACCGGTGGGATTCAACCGCGGACCCTGGTTCGGTAAAATGATCAAACCAAGCGAAATGTATCTTGAATTCGGAACACCCGGATACACTGCGGGCACAAAAGGAAAACAGAAAGGTCATGTTGTAGTTCTTCCAACAGAAAATGACCGGATGGAACAGATAAAAGAAAAAATTAAAGGGGCGTGGGTGCTGGTGGATGGAGAAAACACAGGTTATCCCCGCGACAGAGATTCTGTAAGCAGCATCACAAAGAAATTAATTTCATACGGTGCTTTAGGTACTGTTCAGTTATCTAGAGTTCCATTCAGATTGTTCGATTTAAGAAATTTAAAATCCTGGGATGATTTGCCTACGCTTCCCGATATCAAACTGCTCGATAAACAATTCGATCAGATTAAATCTCTAGTTGAAAAGGGAGAAGAAGTCATTCTCGAATTTGATATCCGCAATTTCTTTTATCCCGGACCGGTGAAATATCATAATGTAATTGGTGTAATACCCGGAACAAAATATCCTGACGAATATGTAATTCTGGGTGCTCATCTCGATTCATACGATCATGCAACCGGTGCTGTTGATAACGCTTCGGGTGTTTCGAGAATGATGGAAGCAGTGCGCATCCTTGCTAAAGCAGGCGTTAAACCGAAACGTTCTATTATGGTTCAGTTATATGCTGCCGAAGAAAGAGGACTGGTGGGCTCAAAAGCCTGGGTCGCAAAGAATAAGAAAAAATTACCTAAGATCTCGATGATGCTGAATAATGATAGCGGAACCAATCCGGTTGTAGGAATGGGCGTTCCAAAGGTGATTTTCAATTATATAAAACCGGCAGTTGAACCGATTGAAAAACTTGATCTCAAATATAAATTCACATTGCAGGAAACCGGTTTGATAAGACGCGCCGGACGGGGCGGAACAGATAGTCATTCATTTACAATGGAAGGCGTTCCGGCTCCATGGCTCCGAACACAGGGTCCGCATCAATACGGAACAACATGGCATACCTTGCTGGATACATATGATCAGACTATTCCCGACGCCCAGGAACACTCGGCGCTTATCTACGCACTGCTTGCTTATCAGATTGCAAATCTGGATAAGATCGTTCCAAGAGACGGAGCTTTCCTGCCCGACGGTATTTATGCCGATCTAAACACAAATAAAGGACGGATTACTTTATCACTCGATTATGAGAATGTCCCTGTGACGGTTGCAAACTTTGTAGGACTGGCAGAGGGTAAGATTAAAAACAGTGTTTTAAAAGAAGGAGCTCCCTATTTCAACGGAAGTATCTGGCACCGCGTTGTACCCGGGCACGTTATCCAGGCCGGAATGCCTAAGACCGATAAAGAAACAGAAGGGCCGGGATATCAATTTCCGAATGAAATCTTTTCGAAGCTTAGTCATAATAAGGCCGGTATGCTCGGTATGGCAAATGCCGGTCCTCATACTAACGGAAGCCAGTTCTATATTACACTGGGCGACAGGTCATACCTCGACGGCAATTACACTCTATTCGGTTGGGTGGCTGAAGGAATGGATGTGGTAGAAAAAATAGTGCAGGGAGACACAATAAAAAGTGTGGGAATTACCCGCATAGGTGAAAAGGCGAATAAATTCATCGTTACAGATGAATCATTCCGCAAGATGGTTGAAGATGCAAATGTAAAACTGAAATTGAGCGAAGAAAAAAGAGCAAAGGACGAGGAAGCGGCAATCAAAAAGATTTTACCGGGTGCAGCTTCAACCCCGAATGGAATAAAGTATTCCGTCTTAAAGGAAGGAACAGGAGATAAACCGAAAACCGGTTCATCACTTAAAGTTATTTACAAGGGTACTGCTCTCCTCTCGAACTTTCCGTTTGTAAGCAGTTCTGAAGGAGGAATGCCCACCAATTACATTAATCAGCCGGAAAGTTTCGTTTATACTGTAGGGACAAACAGAATAAATCCGGGTCTTGACGAGATATTGAACGAGATGAAAACCGGAGAGAAGAGAAAAGTAATTGTTCCGTTCGCAAAAGCTTATGGCACTACCGGATTCTACGGTAAAACCGTTGAAGGAAAAAAGAGATTCATTATTCCTCCTTTTACAAGTCTTGTTTACGAAGTTGAAGTTATTGAAGTGAAGTAATATAATATAGGCTGAGGGTGTCCGGAATCTTAAATCGGGGCACCCCCGGTTTCTTTATAAGTACCATAATTCCTATGTAGAAGTTTTTCTCAATTTTTCATATGATTCGTCCGGTAATGATAGGGAGATATTAGATGAAAAGTTTGAAGATACTTTTATCATTAATTTTGATTTTCGCTGCCGGATGCGAGACATCGTCTCAATTCAACGATGAAATTCCTGTCCGCGAACTTACCCGCTCCGAAAAACTGATTGTCGCTTCCGCAGATAATTTTGCCCTGAAAATATTTAAAAACATCGCGGAGTCTGAATCCGGGAAAAATGTTTTTATTTCTCCTTTAAGTATTTCAATGGCTCTTGGAATGACCCTTAACGGGGCCGACGGCACAACATATGAGGCGATGCAAAACACACTTTCACTTTCCGGACTAACGCAGCAGGAGATCAACGAATCATATCAATCATTAATAGAGCTCCTTACCGGAATAGACAGCAAAGTAATAATGCAGATAGCCAATTCGATCTGGTACCGGAACACAATTCCATTCAAGCAGGATTTTATCGAAACAAACCGCAAATATTTTGATGCTTCAATTAACCCGATGAATTTCAGCGACCCCGCAACAATTAATATTATTAACAACTGGGTAAAAGAATCTACCGGCGGAAAGATTGATAAAATTGTTGAGCAGATCGATCCGGCTACCATAATGTTTTTAATTAACGCTATCTATTTCAAAGGGACCTGGAAATATCAATTTGATAAAAATAAAACCATTGATGATGTGTTTAAGAAAGAAACGGGTGAGACCATTGCCTGCCGGATGATGAACCTCGAAAATGATTTTTATCTTTCGTCGAACGATTCATTCACTGTTATCGATCTCCCATACGGAAGAGGTAATTTCAGCATGACAATTCTCCTCCCCGCAAAAGATAAGACAATAAATGATGTAATCGGAACGCTTACGGATGCAAGCTGGGCCGGACTAATAAATAATCTGACCAAGATGAAACGCCAGCTTTACATGCCTAAATTCAAACTTGAATACAAAATCAATCTTAACGAAACATTAAAATCCCTTGGAATGGGGGTGGCGTTTGAGCCTTTTGGCGCTAACTTTAAAAGACTTTACGATGGACTGAACAACGCCTACATCAGCAATGTCGAACACAAAACGTTTGTGGATGTGAACGAAGAGGGAACGGAAGCCGCTGCCGTTACTTCTGTAGAAATCGGTGTTACATCAATAAGGGATGATATAATAAGGCTCGATAGACCGTTTATATTCGCGATAAGGGAAAAGAACAGCAACTGTATTCTCTTTATCGGCAAGCTGGAGGATCCTTCGCTTCAGTAAAAACTAATCGACCAATATCTCCATCAGGCAATCCCTGCAATTGAAGTGGAGCCGGTATTTCCGGCTTTCATTTACAAGATAGAGAGGTTCTTCAACTTTTTTATCTGTATCGAACGGGCAGAGCCCCATTTCATCTTTAATGCAATACTTGCATGTCATAACCGTCTTGCCGGTGTGATTGTTCTGCAATTCGAAACCCGGTTCATAATTAAGAACACCGTGTACTTTATAAAATTTTTCCGCCAGTTTATTTGTTACGTTAAATTTATAATCAAGATTATCTTGCGGGAATTTATTATCCGAGTTCTTCGTTCCCGGTTCTGTGTTCTGTTTTCCATTCTCATTTTTATGCTTTTCTAAACGCTCGAATTCCAGTCTCTGTAAAATTCTTCTTCTCATCTCATTAATAGAGCTTAACTGTATGAACAGCGGTTTGATGAAATTCAGATTAACGGATTCAATCTCAAAAATTGTGTCGCCGCTTTTAGCAAATTGCTTTCTAACAGCATCATTAGCTTTTTCCGGATTAGAGGCAATTTCTTTTTTCAAATCAAAAATTTCTGTTGTGCTAATATCGTCTTCGTCCCTTGCGGTAACTTTTAAACCTTTCTCCATCTCATCAATTATAATATTTGTTCTGATTTTTCTTTTACATTCTCTGCTCAATAGTTTTTCAAATGAGTGATCATAGTTGCGATAAATTTTCATTCCCGGTCTTATTCCAATTAATTCCTTTGTGTAGACTGTCCTGCCTTCTATACGGTTAACATACATTCCTGCTAATTCTCCCTTGATATCGTAAAAGCATAATCCGTCTCCATTAGAAATTCGTTCTGTTGTCCCAATCACAAAACCCTTATTGTTCACTTCAGTAACTTTGCCCAAATACTTACCTGTGGATTTAGGCGTGTCGGGCGAAGAGACATGATCCGTTCTGTCATTTAAATAGTAAGATGTGTAGCCCCGGTTGAATGTTCTTTCGGGATCGGGTTCGAAAGGAATTTTTGAATAGCCTGAAGATGCCCGTATCCAGTTGCTGTTATTCCGGATTATATCATCAATCTTCTGACGGTAGAATGCCGTAATATTTTTTACATAGCCAACATCTTTAAGACGGCCTTCAATTTTAAATGAAGTTATACCTGCATCAACAAGTTCGTTTAGATATTCGGAAAGGTTAAGGTCGCGGAGCGAAAGCAGATGTTTGTTTTCGACCATCACAGTACCGTTCGCGTCAACAAGCGAATATGGAAGGCGGCAATTCTGGGCGCATTCCCCCCGGTTCGCACTCCGTCCGGTAAGCTCGTGACTCATATAGCACTGACCGCTTAAACTAACACACAAAGCGCCATGTACAAAAAACTCAAGTTCGGCATTCACTTCCCTCTTAATCTGTTTTATTTCTTCAATAGTAAGTTCGCGTGCCAGAATTATCCGCTTGATGCCGAGCCGGTCTAAGAATTTTATCCGTTCAATTTCATAATTGTGCGTCTGAGTGGACGCATATAGCTGAACCGGGGGCAGATCCATTTCAAGAAGTGCCATATCCTGGAAAATCACTGCATCCACTTTTATTTCATATAATTCTCTAATAAGTCTCTGAACTTCTTCAAGCTCATCATTGTAGATAACGGTATTAACTGTCACATAGACTTTAGCCCAGTATTTATGGGCGTACTCGACAAGCTTTCTGATATCCTCAAGTGAATTACCCGCAGCAGCCCGGGCTCCGAATTGCGGGGATCCGATATAAACGGCGTCGGCTCCGCAATCGATTGCGGCAATTCCGGTTTCAAGATCTTTGGCCGGAGATAGAAGTTCTAATTTTATTTTGGACATTAATTGCTTTCAGACTTGACTAAAAGATTTTCTAAATCACTCTAAAGATATCATGAATCTATCTTATTTCCATATAAGCTTAAGAACTGATTCTTTACTGCAAAAAACTATTATATAAAAGCTTACTGCATTTTCCTCATAATTAGTGTGTTTTTCCCCCTGGTACTGGATAAAGTAAGAATTGCACCATCTTTTGATCTACAGAAAAAATTACGAATACCCGAAAATTCTTCATCGTTCTGCGTTTTACCAATTTTCGTGGTTATTCCATTATAAAGAAATTCAAAAAATATTTTTACAGTTTAACATCCTTATTTGCGCCGGTTCATTCCTGTTTCATCATTTAATCTTCTATTGTAATGAAATAGGAAAATTTAGAGAATGCTTTGCCTGCAGTAAATAGTATTAAGGCGATAAACAAAGATTGTATTTACATTCTGCACTCCATACTTATTCTATTAAAATAATGTTCTCAAATCTATCTTTATCCTTTCTCAAAACACCGACACAGTCCAACAAGATCTATCTTTAAAAATGAATTGATGCGCCGATCAAAATAAATCTTTCTGACGGACCCGAAGAAGTGCTTGATGATCCAAAATAATCATAAGTGTCGTCGCTATAGAGATAATCATAATAATGTATTGTTTCTGTATATGCGCTCATTGGACGGAATTCAAAATCGACGGATAAAAATTTAAATGGAACAAACTTACAACCCAATATAAAACCATAACGGAACATATTAACGGAATTTGAACCGTTGGCATTATTAAACGGGCTCGAATCACCCGAAATTGTATAGCTCTGGAAAGAGGCACCTAGAACAAAGCCGAGTGTCAATGCGAGCGGAAAATTATTAAATGGCAGAATGTGAACATTAAAATCAAACATCAGCATAGAGTAGCCGATATCATTGTATGAAAGCAAATCGGAAAAATCAACCGGCATATTTGAGTCTAATATTTTTCTGGCCTTGAAAGGATTAAGTTTGGTTGTGGAATAGTTTGCACTTGCACTTAAACCGGCCCAAAAATCTTTTGGTAAAAGGGCATAACCAAATCCATATGCAATCATGTTTTTGCTCTGATTTAGCATCATTTCCCGTTCGTCCCAATTAAGAATCATTGCCTGGTTAAATGAAGTATATGCTCCGCGTACAAAAAATCCTTTTAAGAAATATTCAGACTCTTTTTCTTGGGCTAAATTAAAACTATTAAATAGACACAAAAATAAAATAGTTAATGCAATTGAGTCTTTTCTGTCTGCGGTTCTCATATTAAATGGTCCTTAATTTGGTTGATCCATTAGTTTGCTAAATAGTTTTTTCTCAAGCAGATTCTTATTAAAAACAATCAAAGCGGAGACAATGAGCGAAAGCAGACTTGCCGAAGTAAAGAGCCACAATCCACCGCCGGGGATATAGTTGACTTCAGCGCTTATTACCAGATAAAACAGAATATTGTACACTCCGATGACAAAACACAATAGCGATGTGGCGAGTGCTGTAATTCTAAATGCTGTGTGTCTCTTTGCAAGCGAAATTCCAATAATAAAAATGAGCGCGCATACAATGGGCAGAAAGTGAAGTCCAAAAAGCATATCGAAAGAACTATTCTCGATTCCCAGAAACTCGCTTATCCTTGTAAGCCACATAGTATCTTCGCCGACATAAGTCTCCCACTGAATAAATACAGATACTAACATGGTAAGTCCGAAAAAAATACCTAAGCCGATCATAAATTTCTCCACTGATAATTTTTAAGAAACAGTTATATCTATGTTTTTATGACGATAATTTTTTAAGTGCTTCCTGGGCAAAACTTATAACTTCTGCATTTTTATCGGTTTCAGAAATTTCTTTGATGCGCGGCAGAGCAGACTTATCGCCGATTTCACCAAGAGCTTGAGAGGCAATCATTCTTACATCGGCTTCATAATCATCAAGCGCCAGAATTAATTGCGGAACAGCCGACTGAACGTTGAGTTTGCCGAGGTAATATGCAGCACCGGCGCGTAAACTTGCTGTAGACGATATTTTTATACCGAGCGGGTTTTTAACCGGGCACGTTTCCTTATCAAGCGCTTGAATTACTAGAGGAATATGCTGAGCGCCTAACCTAACAACAGCATCGCATGCCATCAGCCATAGCTTCGATGTTGAAGGAGTGTGAATCATCCCAAGTAAATGAAAAATTTTATTTGCTTGTTCATAATCCTGAATTCTTCTCTTATCAATTCTTATAAGCGGTGTTAGAATGAAAGCAAGTAGGTAGCCCACAATAATAACTCCCAAAGTGCCCAACACAATTAAAAGCAGTCCGTCTTCTAGAATATTAAAATCAGTTTTGGTCTCCGATAAATTGTACACCTTATAACCCATGTAAACAAACGCAAGCCAGCCGAAGTTTTTTAGAAGCATTAAATATGTTTCTTTTACTTCCGCAAAAAACGTTGATTTTGTTTTTTGCTCTCCCATTTTAGTTACCCCGCTCAATTATATTAAAAGTTGAATTTATGACAACGTCTTTAATTCACTTTCTCAAAAGACCAGCCCGCCGAAATTTTATTTTTATAATCCAGACTTTCTTTATAATCAATATTAATTAATTCGTATTCATTAATGATAATTGTATTTACGACGGCTTCTCTTACAAATCTGTCATTATCTTTTAAGGCATTAAATACGGAATTTTTCCCGGATAGTTTAACAACCAATTCAAACAATGTAATATGATACGTGCTGTTATTTAGTACGTTTAAGAATGGTGCATTTAGTGGATTTTTATAAGGTGCCTTTTCGCCAACGATAGAATTAATAAATTCCGGCGGTTCAATCCGTCCGGTGAAATATGTTTCGATAATAAGATTCTTTCCTTGCTTCAATATTAGTAACCCGGTAAGTTTTGCCCCGGAATATAATTTGCCGAACGGATTATATTCTGCCGCAAGGCTTGATGCGGTTAAATCTATTTTTAAATCATATTCGGCGTTATTATTAAACTTATTTGTAATCTGAAGATTCCCGTAGGCTAAGATCCTTTTTGCTATTTCTTTAAGAGGAAGATTCAGCTCTGCCCGATTATCATAATCGATTATCAAATCCTGCATTGCGGAAAAATATACAAGGTTGTTTTTAGTTGTTTGGGGTGAAAGAAACGATTGGAAGAGGAACCAGCAAAGGATTGTAAAGATTACAATCGAACTTTTTTTCATAGCCGGCTAATTAATGCAGTGTAATTTAGTTAAAAGTGGGACAAATGGCTTTTAAAAAATCATGATACATTTTCGCGGTTCTTTCCTGCTAGATTTTCTCTCTGTACACAAACTACCGGATTCTTCAGAATAACAAAAGCAACAAATCGCCAACAACTAATAACAGATCACAGATTACCGATCACTGGTCACCGAATACTAATCGCGCATCCGCCGCCGGGTGCAAGTTTAATTTCCAGAACATCTTTCGATGTAACAGACTTTTTTATTATCTCATAATCCATCGGATTCTTTTCCCAATGGGCATCTTTTGAATCGGCGTAGATCTCTGCTTTGTAACTATTATTATTCTCTAAAAAGGCTAATGGAATCACCGCGGTTCTTTCATGCTCATCTGTTATTGCGCCAATAAACCATTCGTTTTTTCCTTTGGCTTTACGCGCAACAGTAATATAATCCCCGGGTTCGGCCTCCAGGTATTTTGTATCATCCCAGTCAACAGCAACGTCTTTAATAAACTGAAACGCATCAAGATGTTTCTCATAGTTTTCAGGTAAGTCCGCAGCCATCTGTAATGGAGAATACATGGTAACATAAAGCGCAAGCTGCTTTGCCAGAGTTGTATGAACCTGTTCTTTTTTATCTGGATTGTAATAATTCATTTTGATTTGGAAAATTCCGGGTGTATAATCCATCGGTCCGCCCATCAAACGGGTAAACGGCAGAATTGTTTCGTGTTCGGGAGGATTGCCAACACTCCAGGCATTGAACTCATTGCCTCGTGCAGCTTCGCAGGCGAGCCAGTTTGGATATGTTCTATGAAGTCCCGTAGGCCTGACCGGTTCGTGGGCATTGAGCATCAATCTGTTTTTAGCAAGACGTTCTGCAACTCTTACATAATGCTGAACCATCCACTGCCCATCGTGAAATTCACCGCGCGGAATAATGCGGGCAACATAGCCGGTTTTCACCGCCGGGTATCCGTACTTTTTCATAAAATGATATGCTTCGTCCATTCTTCTTTCATAATTGGTAACCGATGCGGATGTTTCGTGATGCATTATCATCTTAACGCCTTTGGATGCAGCATATCTGGAAATTTCTTCAACATCGAAGTCGGGATACGGTGTTACAAAATCAAATACCTCTTCTTTCCACCTGCCGTGCCAGTCCTCCCATCCTACATTCCATCCTTCAACAAGAACCCCGTCGAATCCGTGTTCGGCGGCAAAGTCGATGTATTTCTTAGTTCTAAGGGTAGTGGCGCCGTGGCGTCCGTTCGGTTTAAGACTCTTCCAGTCTGTAAGGTCAAGACTAACATTGCTCACGTCGGAATAATTCCAGGATGAAATGCCAATATGCATTTCCCACCAGATGCCGACGTATTTCATCGGTTTAATCCAGCTTGTGTCGTCGATTTTTGACGGTTCGTTAAGATTAAGAATCATCTTTGAAGCGAGTATTTCCTCTGCCATATCACTTACAATTACAGTCCGCCATGGAGTTTTGCAAGGAGTTCTCATGTACGCTTTATTTCCGACTGCGTCTGGTACGAGTCGGGATTCTAAAACAAAGTTAGACTGATCAATTTCGAGATGCATTGCAGGATAATCAATAAGGGCTGCTTCAAAAATATTTATGTATAATCCCTCTGAAGACTTCATCATCAGCGGAGTTTGAACAAAGTTTTTGCCGATAATTGTCCTGGAAAAAATTTCATTCACATTCTTTCCAAAAAGAGCATCGACTTTACTCAGCGGCGATTTTGTATAGTAATATTCATTTGTATCAAAGTCACCCGGAATCCAGAAAGCAATATGATCTCCGGTGAGACTGAATTGAGTCATTTCCTCTGCGACAGTGAAATAGCCAAGATTATTCTGAACCGGGAACTCATAACGGAAACCGAGTCCATCGTTATAAAGCCGGAAGCGGACAATTATTTCCCGGTTATTTACTTCAGGTTGTGCAAGAGTAACCGCGAGTTCACGGTAATTATTCCTGATCGACTTCACTTCGCCCCAGACCGGCTCCCAGGTTTCATCAAATGTGGAGGTGTCGACCTTTAAGACTACAAAGTTTTTATCGAACGAATGAACTTCTGCAAATTCAAGCCCCGGAACAATCGCCATATTCTTGTCCGTGTACATATCTTTCAGTTTTAAACCAAGCCGGCTCGGCTTAATTACCTGTATATCTTGTCTGCTCAAACTGTAACCTGGAATGCCGCCAGCACTAAGCGAAAAATTAAGAACAAGCTTGCCGTCGGGTGATTTGATCGTTTGTGAATGAAGAATTGAAGTTGAGAGAATTATAAGAATGTAAATAATCCTTTTCATCTATTCCTCTGAATTGAAGTGATGAGATATACGAAATTAATTACCGGCAAATTATCTGGAAGCGGGCCGATAATCAAGAGAAGATTTCTTTGAAAGACTTCGAAACTTTGCGAACGCTTCGATTTTTCCGTGCGCTCTGCGTATTAATCTCTTAAATAATGTATCAATCAACTATCAGCAGTTTAACATATCCGTTGGTTTTTGATCGGTGCGGAATATCATCATCGGCAACCTGATAACTCATTCCCGGATAAAGCTTGGTAACTCTGCCGTCTTTAAGTTCTGTTATCAACTCGCCCTCAAGCACATAAACAACATGACCGCGGCTGCACCAGTGATCGGCCAAGTAGTTTTCTGAATATTCTACAATCCTTACACGCAGATTCCCCTGTTCAAATGTTCTCCAGAATGCTTTTCCAGATTCGCCTGAAAATTCTTTTCTTTCTATTTTTGCCCAATCAGTAACTGTGTACTTAATATTTTCTATTCTCATTTCGTTTACCTTCCTTAATTAATCCTACTATACCTTTTTAAAATGCTCCGTCACCTATTACTTTTTATCAGCTTCCAGTAACTTCATTATTTTAACATTTTTCCAGGTTGGTCTGTCGGTGCGAAGATCAAGAGATTCTCCGTGAGCTGTGAAAAATAAACCAGGCAAATATTCTCTTAACTTCATGTTATCTAAATAAAGAAATCCGTTCTTCTTATTAACCTCTCTTGTTTCAGCTGGAAATTCATAAATTATCAGAGCGTATTTACCAATATATTTTTCCCATTCTGGATTAAAACGACCCGCGGGTTCATCCGGACGATCGTTCAAATCGAGAAATTCGTTATCGTACTCTCTGATCATGACAACAGGAATCTTGTTTTCATCAAGAATAAATTTATAATACTGCGGAGTTCCTGAGAATACGAAGAAGAGCCTGTCCTCGGACACAAAATTCGCGGGTTTAAAATTTATTCCGGGAGTAATTCCCATTTTATTATCCTGCCATTCAAGAAGCATGAATCCCGCGCGGTTGTACAAATACTGACCCACGAATTTTCTCTGATACGAAGTATCGGTCTGAATTACATTTTCATTGAATTTTGAGAGATCCTGATTCGGTTGTTCTGCCTTTCCAAATTTCATTTTCAGAATCATGTTTCCTATCATTTCGGGAATAGCAACATTCAGAATGTGACCGGTTGAATTAGTTAGTACAACAATACCAACATTTAACTCCGGGCACCACGACATATTGGATAAAAAACCATAACCGCCTCCGCCATGAGAGAACAAATTAACATTACCGCGCCTGGTTATTGCCGTTCCCAAAGCATAACCGGTAGTCTGATTTTTATTACGATTTGGAACCGAGAACATTTCACATAATATTTCTCGACTTATTATCTGACTCCCTTTTGCTAGTCCCTTATTTAGCTGAAAATTAATATACAGGGATAAATCATGCACATTTGAATACATTCCTCCGGCCGCAAGCATCGGAACTTCAACCGGGGGCTTCCTTGGCGAAGAGGTGTGACCAATTGCCCGGTCTTCCATATTTTTTATCGTTTCGATGTCAAAACTGCTTTCAGTCATTCCAATCGGATTAAAAATTTTTTCTTTTACATAATTTTGGAACGGTACGCCCGATACCTGCTGCAGAATAAACCCGGCAAGGTCTATTCCGAGGTTTGAATAGCTGTACCTTTCGCCGACGCGGAAACGAAGCCAGGTATCAGAAATGCTTTTTATGTGATCATCAAACTTTTGAGTGTAGAAATCGTAATTGTTGCCTATGGGGGCTTCGTGTGTAAAACCGGCTCTGTGTGAAAGCAGAAGTCTGAGAGTCATTTTTCTTTCCGGGTGTTCTTCAAAACGGCTGTTCACAGTGAATCCGGGTATGTAATCTGTTATTGGTTTATCGAGTTCCAATAATCCATCCTGTACTGCCATTAAAACCGCCAATGCTGTGAAATTTTTAGACATCGACTGGATACTGAAATTTGTAAGAGGAGTAACCGGAATTCCCTGATCCCTCGAAGTAAGACCAAATCCTTCCTCCCAGAGAATTCCCTTATCGTCAACTATAGCGATTGAAAGTCCTGGAACATCTTTCTCTTTCATCATTTGAGGAATTGTGTCGCGCAAAGAGCGGATTATTTCAGTATAACTTTTGTAATTGCTTGAGTACTGAGAAAATATTGCATTAACAAACCCAGCAAAGATTAAAAATAACAACAATACTTTTTTGATTGTCATTTATTACCTTCAAATATTTGCATCAATTAAGACGAGTCAATTAAAGGATTGTTGGCGCAGAGATGTTGGGGAAGAAAATTAAATTATTTTAGTTTCTTATTCGTTGTCTCGTTTTTTTTGGTAAATACAATCCTTCTTGTATTGATCCGGTAAAGCAGAGGCTGACAACCTCATTATCTGCCGGTGAAAGATTATTTAGCATCTTCTTAGTCAGAATTGGATAATGTTTTATTCTGAATAGATAATCTCCTATGAATTCCAGATCTTCATATGTGGTCATCCAATTGAATTTATCGAAACGTGAGAGGTCGACGGGAACTGAATAGCTTCTCAAAGATTTTTCGCCGAGCGTATTGAAATAAAAATCGAAGTAGGACATAACCAGTTCTCTCAGGGTTCTGTAAACCGGTTCGCGGAATCTCAATACAGTAGTATTCGATTTAGCAACAGCGCCGAAACAATTGTTCTGTTTGAAAATGGCTATCACATGATCGTCGTCGTTGTCGGCCATGAGATCAACTATAACGGGTTTGTGTCCCAGCACACTTAATGCAGCCGCGGCAAACAAAGCGCCTTCGAAACAGTTTGCTTTTCTGCTTTGGATAATATTTCTTGGCGAGCAGGTTTTATTATCCGGATTATAGTCCGTTTCATTCAGGAATTTCTGGATCCCGGCAGGTGATTTAAGTCCTCTAATAAATTTTAATTCTTCTTTGTTGAAAAAGTTAGTTTGTTTTTCTGAGTGCATTCCACACCAATTATTAATTAATACTTTTTTTTAGAAAATTCCGGATTGCTGCAAAATAGAATTCCGGTTTTTCAATGTGAACAAAATGACCGCTCTTTTCTACAATGTGGAGTTCAGAGTTTATTATCTCCAGCCCCATTCTTTCGATTGCCTCCGTTGGAATAACATCGTATTCGCCGTGTATAATTAGAGTCGGGCATTTAATTTTTTTCAGCTTTTCGTATAGATTATAGCTCAACATGTATGGTCCAAAGTTTGCGGAGCTGGAAAAAAACTTCTTTATTCTATCGCTGTCGAAGTAATTGAAGTTTTTTTTCTCGGCCAATGTAGAATCGTAGAAATATGTCTTCATGCGAATGTTCATAAATTCTTTGAAAAGATCCGGGTCTTTGCGTAAATCCGGATTCTGTGAAATTTCTGTAAGCCGTTCAAGCTCCTTCTTTGATAACCGATTCATAATTGTCTGTTGGACCTGCTGAAGATACTCGCTGCTTCCGGGAGCCGGTTCAAGCAGAATCAGGTTTTTTACATTGTTTGGATATTTTAACACATAATTGATTGCGATTAACGCACCCCAGGATTGGCCGACTAAATTCATTTTTTCAAGTTGGAACTCCCTGCGGACTCCTTCAAGATCTTCAATCATAGTTTCCATTGTTACCGGTTGATCTTCTTTAATTTCCTCCGATTTTCCACATCCGCGCTGATCATAAAAAATAAGTCTGTAATTATCATTCAATTGTTTGAAGGATTCGAAGAGATAATCGTGAGCAAGACCGGGTCCTCCATGAACAATAATAAGTGATTCGCCGGCGCCAATTGTTCTGCAGAAAATCTTTGATCCATTAATCTCTTTAATCGATCCGCTTGCCTGAGAAAATAAAACCCCCGGGCTGAACATTAACAAATAAAAAAATAGAACGGGAATAAAGGAGTGTCGTCTCATACTATCTCCTATCTATAAATTGATTACTGCCCTTGTCGGTTCAGAAGAATCAAAATAAATTTACTTTAAGAACACGGGAAACAGCAAGCATCAGTTTGATAGAACCTTTGATCAACAAGAAATAACATTAAAATAATTCAGCCTAAAAACTATTAATCATTTTTGCCTGAATCTGTAAATACAAAAAAGATTTTCGATTTTCCATATTCAAAATTGATTCAGCGATAGACAAATATTTGGAATCGAATATTGAAGCAAGCAAAAACATATCTATAGATTCTATTGGATCCCAGATTTTTCCCGGCATATAATAAGTATCTCCGGCGCTCCATCTTTTCTTGTCAAGTTCCACCGTGGTATTTATCCATTCTCTGTGTGTTTTTTCTCCCAGAACATAAGGAATCACAAAATCAATCGACTTCTTGAGACTGCCTCCCCCTTCATTCTCTTTTGTAAATAAATCATAATTTAGTTCTCTTGCTAAAACGCACACTTCTAGAAGCGATTGAATTCCATCGACATGATAGCTTAAGGCGTCTCTTCTTAAAAAATCCCAACTAGTGCCGTCGTAGTAAAGAGAGGAAGTATGAATGGAATCGTATTTCTCAAGTGCCCATGAAATAAAGTCTTTTCTTTCAAGCAATATTCCCGAAAGCAAAACAAGCTTAATTCTTTTGGCTGCACGGTTACCGGATTTTTTATTCACTTCGGCCAGGTGGATCTGTTTATTTGCAATTGATTCGATTAAATCCCAAACCGGCTTTAAATCAAATTCTTTCTTAAGATAAAAATAGCTCATAAACATCGTCAATAATTTGTTTTCATTTACATCATTGCCGGTTGGCTGGTATGAATAACTCCATGAGATTAATATTTCTTTTGCTTTTGCTGCATACTTTAAATTCTCGGTCAGAATATACGCCCACGTAAGAGAATTTAAATAATCCATATCCTTTAGATGCTGAACCGAACTAATTCTATCGGGGTGATTACTTACCAATCCCTCATAGCGAATTTCTTCCAATGGCGACGGTTTCTGCATAAGAAACTTTTCTGCTTCTTGAACATGAAATTCGCCCGGGTTCTTTAATCCACCCTTTAGATATCTTTTTTTTAATGATGAAAGCTCTTTTTCATTTAGCAAGACAAACGGTTCGGGATTGTATTCAGCAAAATTTTTCTCCGATAACTCCTGACAATAAAGTGCTGAATTTAGCATAACACTGATTTCAATTAGAAAAGAAATAAGAACCAAATGAGAAAAAGCCGGGAGAAAATCGTTAATGAAAATTCTCAATTTATTTTCCAGTAATAATTTCTATCTTATTCATTACTTTATAAACCGGATACGGGAGAAATCCTCCGCCCCACTGCGGTACCAAGTGGTTGTCGAAGAAATTCCAGTGGAGCAGCCCATCGTCTGTCTCCGGCTCTAAAAGATATGCTGCGACATTAGCAAGCGGCTGTGCCATTCTAACAACTATAGTACCTTTAACAAACTTCTTCTTCTCGGCAGTATAATCCCCTTTAACAATATTATTATAATGGCCCTGGTTAAGACGCTGCTCGGGTTTCAGTTCTTTTATCCTGAAGGACTGAACTTCGATTTCTGTATCGGCAAGGAGTTTTTCCATCTTAATGCCGTGTGTTTTGAGAACAGACAATACTTTCGGATCGCTAACAGTCAGGAGATAAGCAAATGGAATTTTTGTCTGTTTTGTCGGAACATAATCGGCGAGGTAAGGCACTGTAACTGTTTTTTTAATCTCCGTAGGGTATAGGCGCTCTCTTCCGTTAGCATCCTTGCGTACTTCCATTTCAAAAGTATTTACAGTAATAGAAACTTTGGTTGGAACAACCCGCGACATTACAGCGAGCGAATCGTCCTTAGAGGGATTGTTTCCGCGTGCAACTGTTTTTGCGTCTGTCTCCATCAAAATATTTTTTATCTCAACTTTATTTGTAACCGCGCTTTCTAAAACCGACCATAAAAAATTATAAGTGCCTATAACCCGTTCTTTAAAATCGGAATAGACATAATCCTCGTTCAATATACCTATACGGTTTCTAAGTCCGATGTAATTAACTATATAACGGGGTTCATACGCATAAGAGATCCATCCTTTCGAATGATCCCTCTGGTCCACGAATTCACCGTAATATAGATTCATTGTATTATATTTTCCGGATAATGTTAGCGATATCTCCGGCATCAGTTTGTCGCGTGTATAAGCTATCAGAGACGTGTCCCCAGCCGGATTCATCATCCAAGTGAACGACACGGGTTCCTGCCGGTACGATCCGTTTGTAGTGTGAAGATCAACTAAAATTGCCGGATCCCATTTATTTAAAACATTTGTAAACAATCCTTTAACTTCGGGCGTTTCCACTTTCATGGCATCGCGATTCAAATCCAGGTTCTGACCGTTGTAGCGCAGCCCAACGCCATTCTTGGGACCTTTTTGATGCCTTCGGTTATCGACGCTGATTTTTTCGTTTCCGTCAATATTAAAAATCGGGCAGATCAGCAATACTATATCCTTAAGAATTTCTTTTCTATCCAGAAGAAGATCCCTGGCAAACATAAGGGCTGCTTCTTTACCTTCAACTTCTCCGGCGTGAATATTCGCCTGAATATATACAACAATACGCTTGTCATCTTTTAAGTCGGCCGGTGATTCGGGCAGGGGGCTTCCCAATATCATCAGGGGAATTTCCTTTCCTTCTGTTGAGACACCCATTGTTTCAACCCGGAAATTCTTAGAGAGTTTCTTCAGCGAATTTATAAAACTCATAACATCTTCATACCGTGATGTTGATTCGTAATTCGAATTTTCTGCTACCGTTAATAATGAGACTTTCTTGGGCTGAGCCGATATAACAGACAATGATACCAGAACTGCCATTATGAAAAGCACTGTTGAACGCATTTTAAATTCCCTGTTAAGTTTAATCATACTTGAAAAATAAAATTGTTATTTTGATATATCAATTGAAGGCAAAAATAAGAACTCTATTCCATTAATGAGATAATTTTATTTGCTCTGAACAGACTTGCCAACACGGCTTGTTTTAATGCGATGTGCAGCGGGATTTTTACTATCGGGCAAATAACATTCGATCGGGAATATAAATGAACAAGTACGACGTTATCATTATCGGCAGCGGGATCAGCGGTCTTTCGGCAGCAAGCATCCTTTCGAAACTCTTCAAGAAAAAAGTTATTCTAATTGAAAGACATTTCAAAATCGGCGGGTTCACACATATTTTTAAACGCAAAGGAGAGTACGGAGAATATCACTGGGATGTGGGACTTCATTATGTCGGGCAGATGGAAAGCGGTTCGATGAGCCGCGCGGTTTTTGATTATGTGACAGATGGAAAAGTTAATTGGAAAAAAATGCCCGATCCATATGACGTATTTGTTTACCCTGATTTTACTTTTAAAGCTATGGAAGGCGAACGATATCTTAAATCAGAAATGACAAAACTATTTCCGGCGGAAGCAGAAGCAATTAAAAAATATTTTGAAGATATAAAAATAATCACGAAATGGTTCGGCAGGTACAACTTCAGCCTAACGCTTAAACCGGCCGCGAGAAAAATTTCTTCGTATCTCTTTTCAAAGGGATCCGAGCTGGCACTTATGACACTCAAAGAATATCTGGATTCCAATTTCAAGGATGAGAAACTCAAGGCCTTGCTCGCATCTCAATGGGGCGATTACGGACTTCCCCCTTCTTTGGGATCGATGGCGGTACACTCCTTAATTGTTAATCATTATATAAACGGCGGTTTTTACCCCATCGGCGGCTCTAAAAAAATTGCCGATTCCGTAGTTCCTGTAATTGAAGGTGCCGGCGGTTCAGTTCTGGTTAATCATACAGCAAAAGAAATTTTAATTGAAAAGGGAAAAGCAATCGGAGTAAAAACGCTTAAAAAAGAAGGGTACGGTTTTATCGAAGTTGATTTTTTTGCAGATAAAATAATTTCAACGGCCGGAGCAAAAATTACTTACACAGAACTTCTTAACAGAAAAGATGAACCGGATTTTATTGAAGAAGTAAAGAGTTTCCCCTCAAGCATTTCTCACATCAATCTTTATCTCGGACTAAAGGAAAGTCCGGCGCGTCTCGGATTAAAGGGGGAAAACTACTGGATTTATAATTCATACGATCATGATGCAGGATTTAGAAACCGAAATCAACTTGCAAACGGTGTTGTCCACGGCGCTTATGTTTCTTTCCCTTCTCTTAAAGACCCCGATACAAAATCGCACACCGCCGAGATTATTGCGTTTGCGGATTACGGCATATTCGAAAAGTGGTCAAACGAACCCTGGAAAAAGAGGGGCGATGAATATGAGAATCTGAAAAAAGATCTTTCCGAAGTGCTGATACGGTTTACGGAAAAACACATAAAAGGTTTTAAAGATTTAATTGATTATCACGAGTTGTCAACTCCTCTTAGTACAATACACTTCACCGGAAATCCGGAGGGTTCTATTTACGGAATTCCCGCAACACCCGAACGTTATAAGATGAAATGGATCAGTCCTTATACTCATATAAAAAATCTTTATTTGTCTGGTGCCGATACATTCGGACATGGAATAGTGGGCGGTTTGATGAGCGGTGCGCTTACTGCAGCAATCGTTTATAAGGGTGTTAAAGGGGTCCCTGCAGTATTTAAAGAGGCGATCAAGTACCATCGTTCCCTGAGAAATTAGGATTATAATCAATAGGAATACGAATGAGAATTAAAACTCTTCTTCATCTGATTATACTTCCGGCCATGATCTCCGGCTTTTCAGAAGTGAATTGTCAGACTGAAAAAAACAATCCGGATTCAGTTTATCCGGAACTTAACATAAAATCGGCCGTTGAATTTTCGAAACTCGCATTGAAGTGCATTCAGAAAGAGTTTCCAAACAAACTTGATCACGTGATGAACGATGAAACAGAAGTAAAGGCGCCTTCTGTTCTTCATCCGGCTTTTTACGGTTGTTACGACTGGCATTCATCCGTTCACGGTCACTGGATGCTTGTCCGTTTGCTTAAACTCTTTCCGGAAATGGATAATGCAGGCATTATCAGAAAAGTATTAAACGAGAATCTAGCTCCGGAGAATATCAGGGTTGAAGTAGCGTATCTTGACCAGGCGAACAGAAAATCATTTGAGCGGACTTACGGCTGGGCATGGCTTTTAAAACTTGCCGAAGAGCTTCTGAGCTGGGATGATTCTCAGGCAGAGATGTGGTATGAAAATCTGAAACCCCTTGCCGAGGTGCTCGTTCAGCGTTATACAGACTTTCTGCCCAAGCAGAATTATCCTATCAGGACCGGGGTACACCCCAATACCGCTTTCGGAATCTCTTTTGCTCTTGATTATGCCCGTGCTGTAAAAAACTACCGGCTAGAATCACTGTTGACCGAAAGAGGAACAACATATTATCTTAAGGATAAGAATTACGATGCAAAATGGGAGCCCGGTGGAGAGGACTTTTTTTCGCCGGCTTTAATGGAAGCAGATCTGATGCGGAGAATTTTAGAGCCGAGACACTTTGCGGATTGGTTTAAGAAGTTTCTGCCTGATATTGAACATACAGCAAATTTACTTGAGCCGGCTACTGTTACTGACCGCACGGATCCGAAACTCGTGCATCTTGACGGATTAAATTTGACCCGTGCCTGGTGTATGTCCGGTATAGCGGGTTGTCTGCACAAAAATGATCCGCTTAAAATAATTTTAACAGACTCAGCCATTAAACACGCTAGAGCCGGGCTGGAGTATATTACAAGCGGGAATTATGAGGGGGAACACTGGCTCGCATCATTTGCGGTTTATCTGCTCTCTGAAATAAAAACAAATCAATTTATTAACAGAAAGGAATAAAATGAAACTTCATAAATTCTTTTTATTTATCGCATTCTACGCTTCATCAATTTTATTAAATGCTCAACACGAAAATTCCGCCGGTGCTGATGAGGCGCTGAAAAAATTGATGGAGGGGAATCAGAGATTTATTGAATTCAAACAAACACATCCCAATCAGAATGAAACGCGGTTGAAGGAAATCGCAACTTCCCAGAATCCTTTTGCAATAATTGTCGGCTGCTCAGATTCCCGCGTTCCTCCAGAAATAATCTTCGATCTCGGAATCGGCGATCTATTTATAATCCGGAATGCCGGAAATGTAGTTGACGATTTTGCTCTTGCAAGTATTGAGTATGCCGTCGAACATCTTGGTGTTAAATTGATTGTTGTTCTCGGTCATGAACGCTGCGGCGCTGTTGATGCTACAATTAAAGGCGGCCACCTCCCCGGGCACCTGAACAGTCTGACCAACGAAATAAAACCTTCGATCGGGTCGGCTAAAAGAATTACCGGAGATCTGCTAACTAATGTTATTTATTCCAACACGAAAAGAATAGCCGGACAAATATCGGCTTCCGGGGAATTAATGAAGGAGTTTATCGAGAGTAAGGGAGTTAAGGTTATTCCGGCTTATTATGACCTGGATTCGGGAAAAGTTGAATTATTTTAATTGTTTATAGATAAAAAATTTTTTCAAGGACAGGACAACTTTTATAGCTCCCCGATAGTCTTATAACATACAAAAACCGGGATTCAGTCAAAATCCGACTTCCGAATCGAATCCCGGCCAGTTTAATTTATCATATATAAAGTATCACAAACGGGAGGGAAAATTATTATGTCCGGTTTTGTTATAAATAATTTTATTCATCTATTAACTGCAGTAATCTGGATTGGAGGAATGATCTACACAAATATTGTGTTTATGCCTTCGCTTTCAGTTATTGAGCCATCGCAAAGGGGGGCAATGCTCGGCGCGGTTGCAAAACGGTTCACTATAGTGTCGTGGACAAGCATGCTTGTTCTTCTGGTAAGCGGATTTTTCAAAACACCGGAGGAGATGCTCTTTACAACTTCCAACAGTTACGGATTAATGATTACAATTAAGCACATCATGTTCCTTGCAATGATTGTATTCGGAGCGCTGATAACTTTCAAGTTTGCCCCGGTACTCAGAAAAGGAGCTCCCCGTCCGGGTGAAAAACCTTCGGCAGAATTTCTCGACGCACAGAAAAAACTGAAGATACTCTCAACAACGAATATGATTCTTGGCATCGGCGTCCTGCTTGCTGTATCTCTCTATTAATTGCTTCAGAATATTCGGATTCTAAACCGCGGGGGATTCTTCCCCTGCTTTTGTTTTATCGCTATGTTAAGTAATTGATTGAATTAGAACAACTCTCCGAGTAAATTAAGACTGTAAATAAATCTTCTCTAAGAAAGTTGCGGGGAATTTATGTCCAAATTTAAATATGTAATTAAAAGGACTGGCGCGGTTGTACCTTTTAATCCCGATAGAATTGCAAATGTAATTTACCGTGCGGCTGTTTCTGTCGGCGGACGCGATAAAGAAAAAGCTGCTGAACTTGCCAAAAAAGTTATCGATAGTATGGAAGAGAAGTTCGAGGAGGGATATAAACCGCACGTGGAAGAAATTCAGGATATAATTGAAAAAATACTGATTGAGAACGGTCACGCTAAAGTTGCAAAGGAATTTATTTTATATAGAGAAGAAGCTGCGCGAAGAAGAAGAGAAGACTCGCGTCATTTTTCGAAACCCAATGAAGTGGTCCCGTGGAAGAAAGTCTGGCGTTCGCTTGACTGGGCCATTTCACATGGGCTTCACACTGTTGAATCTACAAACGAGCGGATCAGAAGAGGTGAGTTCCCTTATATTGTTCATGAGGCGGAATCGTTTTACGAAACCCAGCTTGATACCGCCGCGGAACTTATAAAGGAGAGAAGCGGAGAGCTTAAAATGGTAATGGTTAGCGGTCCTTCATCTTCCGGGAAAACCACCACCACACTTAAACTGGAACAGCGCTTGAATAAAATGGGTATGAGCTTTGTTCCGCTTATTGTCGATAATTATTTCTTCGATCTCGAACTCCATCCGAAAGACGAATTCGGCGATTACGATTTCGAAACCCCGCAGGCACTCGATCTCGAAATGATTAACGATCATCTTAAACGGCTTGCGGCAGGCGAAGAAGTGAAAATACCTTATTACGATTTTAAGTCGGGTAAGAGATTCCCGGATAGAACTCCCCTGCAGATTCACGACCACGAGGTCCTGCTGATCGACAGTCTTCACGGATTATATCCGCAATTCAGTCAGGAGATCCCCGGTTCACAGAAATTCAAACTCTATCTCGAGCCGCTTCTTCAGATGAAAATGCCCGACGGGCAGTATATCCGCTGGACTGATCTCCGGTTAATAAGAAGAATGCTGCGCGATTCTGTACACCGCGCCTATAATCCCGAACAGACTCTGCTCCACTGGCACTATGTCCGCTCTTCGGAAAAAAGAAATATACTTCCCTACTGCAACACTGCGGATTACATTATAAATACTTCTATGCCGTTCGAGGTTCCGATTTACCGTCCGAAACTTATCGAACATTTTAAGGAATGGGAGAAAAAATACGAAGGCGATCCTTTAAGAGAAGACGCTTACGTCAGGGCATCGCGTACCAGAAAAATGCTCGAGGCAATTGAGCCGGTTGAAGACGATTCTCCGATTCCGGGTGATTCTGTGTTGAGGGAATTTATAGGCGGAAGCACATTAAATTATCATTGATTTCTACGGTAATTTTAACACAGGATTACAGCCGACAAATACATACGACAGATTCAATCTTGAACATTTAACACTTGCAGATTTTTTTGAGTATTCACCCGGGATGGGATTTAGACCGGTATTTTATTTATCTTTGTTTCAAAATCATGGGGATATTCCGGATTAGTTATAATCTGTTAAATATCTATTCGTCAACTCAAATGAATATTTAGATAGATTTTCCCCGTCCAAAAATTTCTTTAAGAAAGCGATCTCCTAATCATAATACCACAGGATTTTGTTAATGATAAATACCAGTTTACATAAATTTCATATTCCGGTTTTAGGTGTTGGATTCTCCGTTGATGCTCCTCTAAAGGTTGCAAAGTATGGAATCTCGTCTGTCATGTCCCTTGTAGACGACACATTATTAGAACAACTTCGCGGTCATTACTTCGGTTCGAGAAACAAGATGTATGTACCCATCAAAACAAAAGAACTGGACTCCAGGGCAAAACGGATAACCGCATAT
Organism: Melioribacteraceae bacterium; assembly: GCA_035362835.1. Taxonomy (NCBI): domain Bacteria; kingdom Pseudomonadati; phylum Ignavibacteriota; class Ignavibacteria; order Ignavibacteriales; family Melioribacteraceae; species Melioribacteraceae bacterium. The sequence goes on along the minus strand of DAOSDY010000001.1, from coordinate 1,274,983 downwards.
CTAAACATGATTAGTGAAATTGTAAAAGAGGACTTTGAAAAACTGAAATATTCTCCTTTTGAACCCGGGAGCGAAATAACAAAATATTTCGAACTTCTACCCTGTGATTCCGCATTGAAGATTAAGTATAAGGAAATGCTTAAAATTTCCGACAACACATTAAGATCCCGGGCAGAACAAGATTTAAGAGAAGCAATTCTACCCGGTTCTATCGATGTAAATATTATGACCAAGCTGGATAAGGTTAATTATTCACACGACGGTTTGCCGCTTTCAAACGAGTTTAATGACGCACACGCAGCTCTTCGGGGATTTGCACATAGTGATCTTGAAAGTTCGATAATATTTTCCGCCGGTATGAATCCCCGGCTTTACTCTTATATTGAATCTTTTAAAGACTTTCATCCAGATATTCGGGGTAATTTTAAAAAGAAGATTGTCATAAAGGTTAGTGACTTCAGATCGGCTCTTATCCAGGGTAAGTTTTTAGCAAAGAAGGGATTATGGGTTTCAGAATTCCGTATTGAATCCGGATTAAATTGCGGTGGCCACGCCTTTGCAACGGATGGCTTACTCTTAGGTCCTATACTGGAAGAGTTTAAGCGAAGAAAAGAAGAATTAATCAACACGCTTTCGGAAATTTATTTGTCGGCCATTTCCGTTAAAGATATCGCGGTTAATCCCACGAATCTGAATTATGATCTTACGGTTCAGGGCGGTGTGGGTACTTCAAAAGAACAGGAATTTTTAATCACCTATTATGGTGTTAAATCCGTGGGCTGGGGAAGCCCGTTTCTTTTGGTGCCCGAGGTAACAAATGTAGATGATTATACATTAAATCTGCTTTGTCGTGCTGGTGAAAAAGATATCTATTTAAGTGAGGTCTCACCGTTAGGCGTACCTTTCAATAACCTGCGCAATAATAGTAAGGATATAGAAAAAATAAGGAGAGTTGAATTAGGTAAACCGGGAAGTCCGTGCCCGAAGAAATTTTTAGTTTCTAACGTGGAATTTTCCGATAAGCCGATCTGCACAGCATCAATTTCTTATCTCAAAGAAAAGACTGCCCGGCTGAAAGAAGACATTTCCGATCCGGATCGTTTTGGTTATGAATTTAGCAGGGCAACAGACAAAGTTTGTTTATGCGAAGGACTTACAGTCCCGGCTTTGATACAAAAAGATATTCCAACCCCAAAACAGAGCCGTGCTGTTTCAGTCTGCCCCGGTCCAAACCTCGCTTACTATTCTAAAATTGCCACTCTTAAAGAAATGGTCGATCATATCTACGGAAGAATAAATCTCGTAACGGATGAGCACCGTCCCTATTTCTTTGTGAAAGAACTGAAATTATATATTGAATTCCTTGAGAATAAAATAGAAAAGTCTGCTGAAATTTTTTCGTATCAATCAGAAACTTATCTTAATTCTTTCCGCGATAATTTGATTTCCGGAATAAAATACTATAAAGAAATTGTAGGCATTATAAAGGAAGAATCGGATGCGGCCAAAGAAAAAATGCTCTCTGCTATTCACGAATTGGAGGACAAATTAATTTCGATGGTCATTCCGTCGTGTCAGCCGGTTTAATATTTTTCTGCTCACAGATGCTTCTTCCGGACAAAATCAATTTTAACAGATTAATATTTCTTGTGTGTTTATTTTCTGGTGAACGGTTGAATAATACTGTTTATATTTCCTGCCGTGATCATAAATTATTTACCTAAAAAAACTGTTTATTTTAAATGAAAATACTCTTCATAGGCGGAACGGGTGTTATCAGCTCTTCTTGTACCCAATTGTTAATAGAAAAAGGCTGCGACTTATATCTTCTTAACAGAGGCAAATCATTTAGAAAACCTCCTTCAAAAGCCAACATTCTTACAGCGGAGATAAATGACATAAATTCAGTCAGGGCTGCATTAGATAATCATCATTTCGATTCAGTTGTTGATTGGATTGCTTTTAATGAAAACGACGTCGGGCGCGACTACGGACTTTTTAAAGACCGGACAAAACAATATGTTTTTATCAGCTCTGCTTCAGCATATCAAAAACCGCCAGTAAAACTCCCAATCACTGAAGATGTGCCGCTTGTTAATCCATTCTGGAAATACTCTCAATCAAAAATCGATTGCGAAAATTTCCTTATGGAGAAATATAAACACGACGGATTTCCTGTAACTATTTGCCGACCGTCCCATACGTACGACAGGACAAAGCCGGCGCTTAAAATGGGTTATCTTCCTTTTTACAGAATGAAGACAGGCAAGAAAATAATCATTCACGGCGACGGTAATAATCTATGGACACTTACTCACACAAAAGATTTTGCGAAGGGATTTGTAGGACTGATCGGCAATCCCAATACCATTGGCGAAGCATATCACATAACCTCGGATAAAACTCTTACTTGGAATCAGATAGCAGAGACCCTGGCATCTAAGGCGGGATTTGAACTGAATCCGGTACATATCCCGGTTGATTTTATTGCGCTGCAGGATAAAGAATGGGGCGCTGAGCTCTTCGGCGATAAGGCTTATGATACTGTATTCGATAATTCAAAGATCAAAAAAATCGTACCGGATTTTAACGCAGTTATCCCTTTTGAATCCGGTGCGGAAGAGATAGCCGACTGGTATTCGGATCCCGCAAATCAAATTGTCAACACGGAACTCGACGAATTGATGGATCGAATCGTTGCAGAATTCGAGTTAAAAAAACCCGGTACATAAAAGAAAGCAATTCATGAAAAAAATTTTTATCACTGTTTACGTCTCTTTTATTTTCGTAGGCCTACTACCGGCCCAGACAGGTGATGCCGGTCCGGTAACTCTCAACAGAACCGAAGTCCATAGAATCTCATCTGTCTCGAACGGAGAGACATACCCTGTATTTATCTCTCTTCCGTCGGGTTACGGAGCGACTGATAAAAAGTATCCGGTTGTTTATATGCTCGATGCCTATTCATCTTTCGGAATAGTAATGCAATCTGCCAAGCTGCTTGCTTTCAACAAAGAACTGCCCGACCTTATTATTGTCGGAATTTCATCCGAAGGAGGTTCAAAGGAATTTAATTACAACAGGGGCAGGGATTATACTCCTACAACAGTAACACAAAACAATCGGCCGGGAAACCGGGAGGTAATTCTTCCAGCGTCGGGCGGCGCCGACAGATTTCTCTCGTTTATCACAAACGAATTAATTCCTTTCGTTGAATCCAGGTACAATATTATTTCAGGCGACAGAACATTGATTGGACACTCCCTGGGCGGGCTTTTTGTAACATATTCCCTTCTGAAAAATCCGGACGCCTTTCTAAGATACGTAATGATAAGCCCCGCTCTATTCTGGGACGACAATTATATTCTAAAAATGGAGAGCGGTCTTTATAAGACGGGAAAATCTCTCAATATAATAATATATACTTCTGTAGGCTCTCTTGAGTCGGATATTTTTAAAACACCATGGACAGATTTTGTGGATTCCCTGAAATCCCGGAATTATTCTGGTCTTAGATTGATTCCGGAAATTGCTGATAATGAAACACACTATACCATCATACCTCATCTTGTAACTCGCGGATTAATATCGGTCTTCAAAGAAAATTTAATAATCCGATAAACCCGGTCTTCATTTTCACAGTTCGTATTACACGGGAAATTGATAAATTAAACTACGAAATTAGCTTTGATTTCAACGGATGAAAATCATGAAGATAAAAATCTTTTTTTTACTTATTGTTTTATTTTTCGTCAGCTGCGATGAGAATCCTTTTGAAAGCGTTTCCAACAGAGCTTCTGAAGAATATCAGAATTGGAAGTCGTTTGGAATTAATGATTACACAATTATCCAGCAGAGAATTGCTAACTTTTCAGGTACCGATCAGGCTGTTAAAATTTTTGTCAACAACAATCAGATAACCGATATAAGAGACACCAGCGGTACCGTACAGATCCCGCCGGAAAATTGGAAATGGTACCGGTCTGTTGATCAGCTGTTCGAACTGCTGATTGATATTAAAAACACGCAGCCCAATCAGTACCAGGTTGTATACGAAGACACATACCGTTATCCGACTCAGCTTTTTATTTCTTCCGGAACTGTTAAATCTTCGGAGGCTTTTAGCTTTATAACCGTAGGTCTTGCTATACAAAATTAATTTTAATAAGAGAGGATATTTAATGGAACCGGTCCAAATTATAGGCTACTTTGCTTCGGCGCTGATAGCGGTATCGTTAATGATGAGTTCGATTGTTAAACTGAGGATTATAAATTTTTTCGGTGCTTCAATATTCTCTACTTACGGATTTATTATAGGAGCTTACCCGGTGGGAATTCTAAACGGTTTTATTACGCTGGTAGATATCTATTATCTTACAGAAATCTTTTTTAGGAAGGAGAATGAATTCTTCCGGGTTCTCGAAGTAAAAACCACATCCGAATATTTAAATTACTTTCTGAAGTATTATGAGAAAGATATAAAAAAGTTTATGCCTTCATTTCTCTTCTCTCCATGTAAAAACTGTCATGTTATGTTCGTTTTGAGAAATGCGGTCCCGGCAGGACTGGTTATTTCGGAATATTCTGACGACGAGTCGATTCACGTCCGTCTCGATTATGCAATACCCGGCTACAGGGATTTCAAGATGGGTAAATATGTATTCAATGAAATATTTAAACAGAAGAAAGTAAAAAATATTTACAGCGATCCGGGAAATGAGAAACACGAGATCTATCTTAAAAAGATGGGATTTATCAAAAAAGAATTAAACGAAGGACCCATTTATCACCTTGAGGTTGAGGGCGATGGCTGAGATTATTTTTGAGGCATGCGTGGAATCGCTTGCATCTGCACTTTCTTCAGAAAAGTGCGGCGCAAAAAGAATTGAATTATGTGCCGATCTGGGTATTGGAGGAATTACTCCGGATTATGGATTGATTGAAACCTGTCTTGAAAATCTGAAAATACCGGTTAATGTTTTGATCCGTCCGCGCGGGGGCAATTTTACTTATACCGAAGAAGAACTCAATAAAATGAGGCAGGATATTATTTTCTGCAGGAATAACGGTGCGCACGGAGTAGTAATCGGAATTTTACTTGAAGACGGATCGGTGGATACTAATAGATTATCAGAAATGATAGATTTGGCAGGACCAATGAGCATTACTTTTCACCGTGCGTTTGACGTTGCGGGAGACCCGATCGCCGTGCTCGATTCATTAATAGAACTCGGTATAAACCGTTTATTAACTAGCGGACAGAAAAATGACGCTCTTTCCGGAATCGATACAATTCAGAGATTGGTTGAGCACGCAAAAGAAAGAATAATAATTATGCCGGGCGGCGGAATAAACGAAAACAATATTCACAGGATAATCAGAGAAACCGGCATAAGGGAGATACACGGTTCTGCTCGCATTGTATCCGGATCGGGTGCTGAGAGGATAACTGTTTTCTCTGAAAAGAAATTATCGGAAATGATTAAAGCAATAAAAGAATTTCAGCATTAAAAGAATTATGACTCCAGCAAGCATAGAAAATATCAACCTGTTGTATAGCGACCCGAATATTATTGCCGTTGATAAACCGGAAGGAATTGCCTCGATTTCAGAAAACGATACCTCAATTGAAACGATACATTCCCTGCTTGAAAAAAAATTCGAACAGAAAATTTACGTCGTCCACAGGATTGACAAAGAAGTGAGCGGAATTATTCTGTTTGCAAAGAATCCGGAAACTCACAAATACTTAAACAGACTGTTCGAATCTAGATCCATAAAAAAGAATTATACAGCACTCGTTCACGGATCAATAAAAAATGATACGGGAAGGATCGATAAACCGATTCGTGAATTCGGTTCGGGAAGAATGGGGATTGATGAAAAGAACGGCAAGAGGAGTATCACCGATTATAAACTTCTAAAAAAGTATAAGAATTTTTCACTGCTCGATATATCAATCATTACAGGAAGGCGGCACCAGATTCGCGTTCATCTCTATTCAATTGATCACCCGATCGCAGGCGATTTAAGATACGGTGACAAGAATATTCAGAGCGGATTTCCACGGCTGATGCTCCACGCCGGAAGAATTGAGTTCGAACTGAAGAACGCAAGGAAGATTCTTATAGAATCCCGTCTGCCGGATTCGTTTACGGATTATATAAATCAGCTGTCTGTATAATCGGCAGCCAAACCATTAAATTTCATCAAGAAATTCTTCGGGCGTCAGGGCCCGATCCGTAAACCTGACCAGTTTTATTTCTCCCTTAAAAAAAGATCGCTTATTCATTCTCATGCCTAAAGATACATTTCCGTCTTTGATCGGGATATAGTTAATTGTGCCGGACATTTCCTCCCGACCGTTTACGAAATGACGGACAACTCCCTTATCATAAACGAGAACGGCATGATACCACTCCTGCAGCGGATGAATATAATTTTCCGCGTAGAGCGTTCTGAATGTTGTATCGGCATTTATATGTGTATCCAGAAACCACTTGTTCCCATCGGTGAGTCTTAACTCAATTAACATTCTTCTTGGTTCATACCCGGGAGCCTGAATGTGCAAAAAGCGCTGTTCTTTATTCACCGGGTTTGATGATGTATCCGGTTTGAAAATAATTTCAACGGTGAAAGAATTTGCGCCGTCAATCGGGTTGGCATGAACAATGATTCCGTCATCAACTCCGTCGAACCTTACTGATTTTCCTTTTTCGGTTTCTACTTCAACCGGATTCCCGAATAGAGTAATTGGATTTCCACCGATTTTATTTAAGTTATCGACCTGCCAGGTAACCTGCCCCGGCTTACTCTGAGCAAACAAACCTGTTGAAAAAGAACAAACAATAATTAAGAGAATCTTATAAATATTTTCCCGGATCATATTTCTAATTCCCCGTAATAACTGCGAGTGATTTATTTAAGCATTCGATTTCTATCGGAGTAGTACCTGTAAGTTGCCCATCGGGCGTTAATTTTTTCACCGGCTCCGTCTCAATTTTTATTTTTTTTGCCTTAAATGTCTCCACTTCTTTCATTTTAATATGCTCGCCCGTAAATATCTTGGGCAGACACTGAAGAAGCCGGGTTCTCGATAATTTGTTGAGAAGCGTAATGTCGAGCAGCCCGTCGTCGACCGACGCATCGGGGGCCATCAGAAAATCCTTTCCCGTATAGCGCGAGTTTGAGATCTCAACAAAAACATTCTCCCTCTCTATTTTTTTGCCGTCAATTTCCATTTTCAGCGTGAAAGGTTTTAAAGAAACAGTCCTGTGCAAAACTCCTAATATATAAGAGAGATGGCCGAAGGCTCTTAATTTAAAAGCTGTTTGCGCCACATCTGTAACAAATCCCAGACCGAGAATATTTATGAAATAGAACTGATCGTTTCCGGTTCTGCAATAACCGACATCAACATGTTTGGTCTTTGCGGCAGATATTTTTTTAACTGCTTTGCACCAGTCTTCGGGATGAAGGTCCAGGTCCCTAGCAAAAGCATTGCCTCTTCCGACGGGTATAATTCCGACAGGAATTTTTCTCGACGAACTGTTCAGGAAATAACCGTTTATAGCTTCGAACAGCGAGCCGTCTCCCCCCGAGAGCGCAAGTAGATCATAGTTTTCGAAGTCGAGGTTTTTTACTATTTCGGTCGCGTGACCGGCATATTCGGTTTGTACGGCTTCCAGTTTTTTTACATCCGGCTCAAATTCTTTATTTATTTTATGAAAAAGTTTAGATCCGTTTCCATTGCCGGATGCGGGATTATTAAGATGAAATACTTTCATTTGGTCCTTATAGATTATTAGAAAACAAGAAAAACCGCATTTGTTATTTTGAAAGATATTCTATTATTGAACTGCAAAACCGGGGAAGATCGTCCGGTCGCCTGCTTGAAATCATGTTGCGGTCAACCACCACCGGTTCATCCACCCAGACGGCCCCGGCATTCTCAATATCGTCTTTTATTCCGGGTGTTGATGTGGACCTGTAACCTTTCATTATTTTAGCCGAGATTGTAATCCATCCGCCATGACAAATATGTGCTATCATTTTCCCCGAGTTGTTGAACTGTTTGGTCAGCTGGAGAACTTTCGGGTCCCTTCTCAGCTTATCGGGCGCAAATCCTCCCGGTGTTACAAGTCCATCGAAGTCTTTTTCCTCCAGATCTTTGTAAGATGCGTCGGACTTGCATGGATAGCCGTTCTTTCCCTGATAAACTTTATTGGCCTCGGGGCCGGCAACAACAACCGACGCACCTTCTTCGATAAGCCGGAGTTTGGGATACCACAGCTCCAGATCTTCATAAACATCGTCAATAAATAATAATATTTTTTTACCCGATAGCGATTTCATTATAATTTACCTTACAATATCATTTTATTAATTCATTCAATACTACTCAGCGTAATGCATTATTACTTTAGCAATATGCTCTTCGCAGACTTTGCAGAATGGTTTAGCGCCTTTTGTAAACATAATACAATCGAGCATCGACCTGTACATTCCCTTGGCGTTGTAGCCCGCACCCTCAAAAGCACCGACCTTTCCAATAAACTTTGATGATTTCAAATATTTATCCACTTCCTCGCTCCGTGCTTTATCTTTTGCATCATACTCAGCCTGTGCAGCTTTTATTATTGCTTCCCGTTCATTTTCTCTTTTCATTTTTGCAATGTTGTTGTTCATCTGTTTTCTGATTGTCTGCCAAGCATAATCAGTTCTATCATATTCCTCTTTTTCCCAGGGAGTTGGTATTTCAATTCCAGGAGTAATATGATTTTTCCATTTCAGATTATTTTTGTCGTAGAGACGGGTAATATTCGGTTCAACGGGTTCAATTCCTTCGGTATACATATCGTTATACGCTGTTTCGGAAGTATAATATTCATCGGCAAGGCCCGCGAACGAATGTCCGAATTCATGAAGGAATAGATAGTTGCAGAACTGATTATCGGCAACGAAAGTGCAGTATGTGTTGTACAGTCCCCCGCCTCCGTATCGCGATCCGTTTACCATAATATAAATCGCGTCATATGGAACATGAGAGGCTATATCGCGCAGAGTTCTGTTATCCTCTGTGAGTATGTATCTTTCCGATCCCATTGCGTAATAAGTTGTGTTAAGAACCGTTTTCTTATAAACATTGGCGCCAGGCTCATCAATTCCGCTTTCGGCAGAAGCTTTGAATATTCCGTACACATTAAATTTATCTTTGTGTTTCTTATACGGTTCGTGATTTAATAAAACATCTGTAAACCTCTTGAGATCGCGGTCGAACTTTTCGGATTCACCGGCAGTGTAGCCGTCGCCTATAATTACAACATCAACCCTGTTATGCGGATCGCCCGATTTGTGGCTGTTGATTGTCCTCACTCCGGCATCAGCGATTGGATCTTTTATTATGTAGAGGTCGTCTGGATTTATAATAGTTGAAAAAATTTCATTTAACTGATTCCGCTTGTCCCGTTTTTCAATCACAAATTTAATTTTAGATTTAGGATAAGGAATGATCGCGCTTTCGTGAAAAGATCTTTGAATTCCGTTTACGGCTTCTCCTGTCGTCTGATATTCTTTGAAATAACTGTCGAATCCTTTGGAATAAATTAAACGGCCTGAATTCAGATCATAAATTTTATGATAGTATGCCCCGTTATTGAAATTATCGATCAGGTTCTTAGTGCTCCCGGCCCATATTCCGTACTTATATATAAAATCGATTGTTATAATTTCGGTGACGGAATCACCAATATGAAAATAGTCGATCCGCATGGTCTGATCTTCGAAATACTCATTGAAGTTTACCGTTTGCGCGTTAATAAGAAATGGAAATAATAATATGATAAGGATTTGAATCGTCTTCATTGTTCTCTCTTAATTGTTATATAAAAAATAAGAAATGAATAAATGATTCGCCCGTTGATTTTCTTTTGGCTGTGCAAAGTGAGTATTAAATATTTATCTTCACCCTGTAAAATAAATGCAACCGATGAAATTACTTATAAGAATTCTTATACTATTTGCCACCTGGCCTTCCGTTTCCCCGGCACAGAATGACGGGGGATTTATGATTGCCCGGCTAAAATACAACGGCGGAGGCGACTGGTACAACGATCCTTCTGCCGAAGTAAATCTTTTAAGATTTATAGCACAGAACACTAATATAAAAACTAATCCGAAATATGAATTTGTAGATTTATCAAGCGGCAACGTATTCTCATATCCTTTCCTTTTCATAACTGGTCATGGTAATATTGTTTTTTCCGATTCTGACGCGCGGAAGCTGCGCACTTATCTTGAGAACGGAGGATTTCTTTATGTTGATGACGACTACGGACTAGATAAGGCTTTACGAAGGGAGTTAAAAAAAGTATTCCCGCAAAAAGATCTTGTAGAAATTCCGTTTGATTACGGACTTTATAATTGCATGTTTGATTTCCGGAACGGGCCCCCAAAGACTCACGAGCACGATAATAATCCGCCCCGTGGATTCGGAATTTTTCATGAAGGAAGATTGTGTGTTTACTATACATATGAAAGCAATCCGAGCGACGGCTGGGCCGACCCGGAGGTTCATAAAAATCCGCCCGCTAAAAGAGAAGAGGCTTTAAAGTTCGGAACCAACATTGTTGTGTGGGCGTTAATGAACTGATAGCAGCATTGAGAGAGAAAACATTTTAATAGCAACACGATTTTATTCGATGGATAATAATCTTATTAGCAAAATTTATAAACGTCTGGCCGAGGTTGAATCCCTGGACAAAAGGCGTGAAGCACTTGCCGGGACCGGATTGTTCATTCTGTTTTCGGTTGCTATTGTTACCTCGGTTTCCTTGTTTAATCTTATGTTCAATTTTAGTTCTTCAGCGCGGACAATTCTGTTCTGGTTATCAATAATTGCAGTGTCGGTATTCCTTATTGTTAAAGTAATTACACCGCTGGCGGCTTCCTTCTTCGTAATATCAAAACCCGATCATTTCTCGGCAGCAAAAAAAGTCGGCAACGTATTTCAAGAAATAAAAGATGAGCTGATCAATGCATTCGAAATCAGATCCTCTGTATATCCGGGTTATTCATCAGATTTGATTGCAGCGGCTTTTAACAGGATTTATACAAAATCGGAATCGATCGATTTCAGGAAAGCAATTAATTTCGGACCGGCCAAAGGGAGAATCCGTATTGCTTTAATAATCACGATTCTAGCAATCCTGCTGTTCCGGTTTTTTCCAGATCTTTCAGCTTCGGCATACCGGATTATCAATTATGATCGCGAATTTTTGATTCATCAAAAATTTTACCTTCATATACTTCCCGGCAACGATGAGATAACAAAGGGGGATGATGTTTCAATAAAGGTAAGCGCTTCAGGCGAAATCCCGAACATTTTAACACTCTTTACCAAATCAAATGAAAAAACGGAATTCGAGGAAATAGTATTAAATCCTGATTCTTCCGGAGTTTTTTATTATACCATCCGAAATGTTAAAAACTCCTTTCAATATTATGCCGCCTCTTCAGGGATTGAGAGCGATAAATATACTATAGCGGTAATAAACCGGCCGATTATAACGCGGCTTGACCTCACTATAAATCCTCCGGCATATTCCGGGCTTGCAAAGTCGGTTCAGCGTGATAACGGAAACATCTCCGCACTTCCCGGAAGTGAAATAGAAATATCGATTGACGCTTCAAGAGATCTTTCCGATGCTTTAATTATGTTCGATGACAGTTCACAAATTAAAATGGGGGTTGTAGAATCCAAAGCATCTGCCCTGTTTTCAGTCAATAAAGCATCGGCATATTTAATTTTTGTAAAAGATAAACAGGGTGTTGAAAATTCGGACCCGATCAGATACTCAATAGAACTTCTCAACGACAGGCCTCCGGAAATTGAATTGATCAGTCCCGCAGAAAATGTGAAGCTTGGTACAGACGGCCGGGTACCTGTTATTTCAAAAATAAGAGACGATTACGGTTTTACATCTCTGCTGCTTAAGCACCGTCTTATCGCATCTAAATACCGCGAACCGATGAATGTAGAATCTATAATTCCCATAACAATTAACAGCAACCGGCTTGAGGATGAAGTATACTATGTATGGGATTTAGCGCCTCTATACCTTGCGGAAGGTGAATCGATCTCTTTCTATCTTGAAATTTTTGATAATGATGAAATTTCCGGACCCAAATCCGCTCGCACCAAGGCGATAACAGTATTTGTTCCCTCACTCGATGAATTGTACCGTCTTGCCGACAATTCCCGGGAGGAAACAACCGGAGAGCTTGCCGAAACGATTAAAGAAGCTGAAGAATTAAACCGGGAGCTTAAAAAGATAGGCGATGAACTTAAACAGAACAGCCGGGAAATTTCCTGGCAGGAGAAGGAAAGAATTGAAAAGGCTTCGCGCAAATTTGAAGATCTGATGGAAAAAACCGGGAATATAGAAGACAAACTGAGCGGGATGCGCAAAGACCTGATGCAGAATAATCTGCTCTCCGAGGAGACTCTTCAGAAATATAACGAGCTTCAGGATCTGCTCGAACAGCTGAATAGCGAGGAACTTCGCCAGGCATTTAAAAGAATGGAGGAGGCGCTTAAAAGCCTTTTGCGGGATAATGTACAAGTCTCGCTCGATCAGATCAAAGCTAATGAAGAATATTTCAGAAAAAGCTTGGAGCGTACTCTAAATCTTTTAAAGAGAGTTCAGATAGAACAAAAGCTGGACGAGCTTATTAAAAGAGCCGACGATCTATCAGAAAAAATCGGGGAGCTCTCTGATAAAACCGAGAGGGCTGATCTAAACGACAAAAGGAAGCTGGGTGAGATTGCGGCACGGCAGGATGATTTAACGGAAAATCTAAATCAGTTGAAGAGCGAAATGGAAAAGCTTGATAGAATGATGGATGATTTAAAAGATATGCCGAAAGAAGAAATGGAAAAGCTGCTCGAAGAGTTCGCTAAGCAGAACAATACTAAGCTTTCCGAAGAAGCGGTCAGGAATTTACAAAGGATGCAAAAATCCGAGGCGCTAAAAAATCAACAGCAGCTCTCTAAAAATGTTCAGAGCTCGCGGGAACAAATGGAAAGTCTTCAGTCTGCTCTCCAGCAGATGAACCAAATGAAAACTTTTTACGAGATGATGAAGATTCTCGATGATCTGCTCGCTTTATCAAGGAGTCAGGAGAATTTAAAAAATGAGAGCAGGGATTTATCCGCTATGTCGCCGGAGCTTTCCGGTTTCAGCAGGAAACAAAGCGAGATGCAGGGTAATCTGAGCCGCATACTTCAGAAAATGACGGCTTTATCTCAAAAGACATTCGCAATTACTCCGGAAATGGGGAAGGCTCTCGGTAAAGCTTATTCCGAAATGCAGCAGTCGATTACATGGATGCAGAACGGGAACCCGGCTCTTTCGGCACAGCGTCAAACCGAAGCGATGAGAAACCTGAATGAGACCGCCGGTTTGATGAAGAGGGGGATGGACCAGATGATGAGCGGCGGCCAGGGAGGCGGAATGATGGGCATGATGCAGCAGCTTCAGCAAATGGCCCAGCAGCAATTGGACCTGAACCGCTTAACTCAAATGATGAATCGCGGGCAAATGTCGCAGGAAATGATGGCTCAGATGGAAAGACTGGCAGGGCAGCAGGAACTGATCAGGAAATCACTTGAAGAGTTGAACCGCGAGGCGGTAGAAACAGGACGCTCGAAACAACTTGCGGCTAACCTTGAAAAAATACTTGAAGAAATGAAAGAGGTCGTATCTAATCTTCAATCGGATAAACTCGATGATGATATCATTAAACAACAGGAAAGGATCCTATCAAAACTTCTGGATGCACAGCGCTCAATAAACGAAAGAGATTTTGAAAAGGAAAGAAAATCAAGTACCGGAAAGGATTTTGTGCTGACTTCCCCGCCTAAACTGATTCTTACAACCGAGGAGGGAAAAAACAAACTGAGAGACGAACTTATGAAAGCAATAAGAGAAGGTTACAGGAAAGATTACGAGGATCTGATTAGAAAATATTTCGAAGCCCTCGAGAAGGAGAACCGGTAACCGTTTTTTACTGCCCGGATATTGTAATAAAGAGCATTTATAAGTCTATCCCTTGAAGCATATCTTATCCTGATATAAATTGAGACCGGCGAAATAGCAAAATTTGTAAACTCGGGGCGCGGATTCCATTTTATGATCTTCTATAAGATTATTTTCCTTTTACTATTCGGCGCGGTTTTATACGCACAGCCGAAAATATTGCAAAACATACGCCCGATTTCACCGTCGGAAAAATATGTTGTAACAAACTGGAACTCCAATTCTGGACTTCCCCAGAATTCTATTAACCGGATTGTCCAGGATCAGAACGGATATATCTGGCTGGCTACTTACGGCGGACTTGTCCGTTTCGATGGATTAAATTTCCGAACATACTCAACAAGTCAATATCCGGTTCTTCAGAGCGATCGAATTAATTCTCTTTTCCTGGACAGCAGAAACCGCTTATGGATTTCAAACGAACTTGGAAAGCTAATCGTTTTTGACGGAAGAACATTCACCGATATAACCGGCATATTTTCGGACTCTCATTTTAATGTTTATCAATTTGCGGAGGACTCGAAAGGCAATTATTATATTTGCAGCACCAACCGGGACATGTTTTACTATGCCAACGATAAGGCAACAAAAATTGATTCCTTAATAAACGGCAAACCCATAAAAGATTACGATTATATTTCCTTCAGCCACAGGACAAAAAACGATACCTTATTCGCGATGTTCGATAATCAGGCGTTGCTTTTTTACAACGGCCGGATAGTTAAAGAAAAACTCCTTCCGCTTCCGTATGGATTTCATAATCAAAGTATATATAATGAAAAAGGGATTTGGATTTTGTTCGGCCTGAAAATATACTATTCTGCAACATTCGACGAGCTTTCAAATCCCGTAAACTTATTTCCGGATAAATTAATCAGCACTATATTTATGAAAGATTCGTCTATTCTTGCCGGAACATATGACGGGTCTGTTGTATTAATTAAGAATAATTCACTGGAAACAATTATTCCAAAAGGCAGAATATCAACCACCGTTTATTCACGCGTGTTCATAGACTCAGAAAACAACTACTGGGTGGGAACACAACTTTACGGACTTTTTCTAATTAAGAAGAAATTCATATATACTCTCGATAAAACTTTCGGCATTGACGAACTAAATACATACCCCATCTTTAATTCTTCTGACGGTTCTATCTGGATCGGTCAGAATCCGGGTATTCAGAAAATTGTGGACAATAAAAGAATAGTAACCCCATTTAAAGAATATGAAGCTTCAAATCCAAAAACGATTACATGGGCCTTTACAGAGGATAAAAATAACGACATCTGGATTGGTACAAACGGAACCGGTATTTATAAATCAAAAAACGATAAATTAGAAGAATTTATAGATAAAGACAGCTTAAGACAGAAAGCCGGCACAAATTTCTTTTCCGCTTTTACCGATAATTCCGGAAGAATCTGGTTCGGTTCAATCAGCGCGGTTACAATCTATGAAAATGGAAAATTTCGGGTTTATTATCCCGATAAATCTCGGAGAAACCTTTACAGACATTTTATACAGGACGAAAAGGGCATAGTGTGGATTGCCTCCGACGAGGGGCTGTTCAAATATGAAAACGGAAACTTCCATTTTGTTCAAGAGGCTAATGCAAAATCCGCACGCGCGTTATACATCGATAAGAAAAAACGTCTTTGGGTTGGAACCTACGGAAACGGTCTAAGAGTAAAGCTGGGCGATCGATTTGTTACAATTACCAGAAAGGACGGATTGTTTAACGATATTATTTCCGCAATAGCAGAGGACGGTAACGGGAATTTCTGGTTTACGTGCAACAACGGAATATTCAGAATCCGGGAAACAGAAATAGAAAATTATCTCGGGAATAAAAAAGATTTTCTTATTTCTATCAATTACGGCTCGGAAGAGGGATTGGCAAACATCGAGTTTAACGGCGGTTGTCAGCCAAGCTGGCTGCGGGATTACGAGGGCAATCTATGGTTTCCGTCATTCGGAGGTCCCGTAGTAATCGATTTAAAATCATTCAAGGATATTGTTGCCGAACCCAAAATTTTTATTGAATCACTGGAATTAAAGGATACTATTTATCATCCCGGCGATGAAATTATATTACCTAGCGATTACACTAATTTTACAATTAGATTTAACTCCCCTTCATTTTCATCTCCCCAGAATGTCCGGTTCAAGTACAAACTCGTCGGACTGGATAAAGAATGGCTTAATGTTGAAGGCAGGAGGGATGTGAGTTATCAAAAACTACCGTATGGAGACTACGAGTTTCAAATTTTCGCATCGGACAGTTACGGTAACTGGAGTATAAGCCCGGCATCAATTAAATTCAGTATTGAAGCAAAGATCACGGAGACGCCTGCGTTTTATATAATCGCCTTCTTAATTGCTGTATCGGGTATTTTCCTATTCTTCTATTACCGCTTGCAGAGCGCTAAGCGACATCGTTTGAACCTGGAAAAAATAGTTGAAGAACGGACTCAGGGCTACAGAATAGCAAAAGAGGAAGCCGAAATGGCTGCACGCGAAGAAAAGAAGCTTAGAGACAAAGCAGAGGAAGAGAGCCGCCAGAAAAACGAAATTCTCAGGATTGTTTCTCATGATCTTAAAAACCCGGTCTTTGCTGTAAAAGGATTTGCTGAAATACTGATGGACGATGTTGAATTAAAATCCGAAGAGAGAGAAATCGTTAAAATGATTGGTGAGGCCGGCGAAAGGATGCAGGACCTTATCTCACAACTTCTAAATTTCAGCAGGTTTGAGGGACAGAATTTCTCTATCGAAAAAAGCATTTTTGGTGTTACATCTGAGATCAACAAAATAATTACCAGGATGCTTCATTATTCCGACAGAAAAAATCAGTCTATTATTAAGAATTTCGGTCCCGGGGAATATTTCATTTTTGCTGATAATATATTATTTGTACAGATAATAGAAAATTTAATCAGCAACGCAATAAAATATTCTAATCAGGGTAAGGATATTATTGTAGGACTGAAAGAAGAAGGTGATAAAATTATAATTACAGTTAAAGATAGCGGACAGGGGTTCAGCGAGGAGGATATTAAGAATCTTTACAAACCGTTTGTAAAATTATCCTCTGTTCCGACTGCCGGGGAAACAAGCTCGGGACTTGGACTGGCAATAGTAAAAAGATTTGTCGAGCTTAACGAGGGGTCTATTCGGCTGGAATCGCAGAAAGGAGTCGGATCTACATTCACACTCGAGTTTCAGAAAGCAAAATAATAGCTGCCGCGCTCTCCCATTCGAAGAGCGCGGCACATTTCCTACCATCTTAAATCATCTTTTTCATTTAAAAGCTCTTTCAATCTTCTGTTTACAATATTCTCGCGGTTCTGCTTGCGGGTATTCAGAGATTCTTTCAGTTCCTGAAGTCGTTTTTCAAGACTTCTGATTTCTTCCTGTTTAAATGTCTCGCGGATATCGAAGAGTTTTCCAAGAGCATTGCTAAGTTCGCTACGCATTTTCTGCTGCTGTGCTTCATCGGCGCTTTTATACTTTAGCAGAATCAGTTCGACATCAATTTCCGCCTCCATCTGTTTTTTATTTACTTCGCTCTGTGTATCTGATTTTTTTTGGGATAAATATTCACCTCTCGCGGTTTCATAAAGCGCAACCCCGGTAGAATAGAAACCGTCGATTGAATAAATGCTCCGGTTTCTTAAAAGCTGATAATACTTATTCTTATTAAGTTTCTTTATCTCTTCGAGCTTGGTCTTTGTTTCAGGTGAAAGGTTTTTCAGATATTTTTCCTCTTCCTCCTGAGTCATTTCCCCCCCGAAAACTCTCAACGCATGTTTTGAACGATCGCTATCAATCGTAACCTGAGAGTAAGTTCTTGCTGCCGAAAAAGCAAGCAGGAGAATTAATATTATTAATGAGTATTTTTTCATTTTTCCCTCCTAAGATTATATGTTTGAATAAAACATCCTTTACTTATTAATAAAATGATTCCGGATCGCTGTTAGTTTCAAGATTGTTCAGGCGGCTGTTTATTCCATTCACCTCGCGGTTCCAGCCTTCCAGATTATCATATTTAATCAGTTCAATTCTGCTTCCGATATCGTTCAATTCCGTTCTTATCTCTGCGCCTTCCCAGTCAAGAAGTTCTCTGCTCACAGTTTTAATTGAATTCGGCTTGTCGGACATTAGCGAAATCAGAATTGCCGCAACAACAAGTACACTCGCAAAGACAACCTTGCCAACAGTAATTAGTTGGCGGCCCCTTTTTCCAAATAACCGGGGAAATATTTTATACCTATTTGACTTAATGCTTTTTCCGATCATCCTGTCGAACGAACTATCATCGATATCAAAAACGAGTTTTTCAGACGCCGTTGAAATAAGCCCTTCTGTTGACGATAGAATCTCCCTGCAATGATTGCACTGATTAAGATGTCTGCGCCAGAATTCCATTTTCTCGTCGCCCAGTGTTCTGTCTATATAAAGCCAGATATCGTGCTCGAACATTTTACACGTCATTTTTTCATTATTCGACATTTTGAAACCTCAACATTTTTCTCAGCTTCTTAACTGAGTAGTTCATGTGCGAAAGGACGGTATTAAGGGATTCGCCTGTTATCTCGGATATCTCTCTAAATGTCATCCCCCCATGAATTCGTAATAGAAACACTTCCTTTTGTTTTAAAGAGAGCCGGTCAACCGCCCTGGAAATTATTTCACCAGTTTCCGAATCAACAAGTTCTCTGTAGGGATCATTTGTTAATGCCGGGAACTCCATATCACCAATTTCATAAATATCTTTCTCTCTTTTATTCATTCTCAATTTATCCATTACCGTATTATGTGCAATCGAAAAGATCCAGGAAGAAAATTTGTTCTGATCTTTATAGTTTTTTAGTCCTCTCCAGATTTTAATCAGCGTTTCCTGGAAAAGATCCTCGGCCAGTTCCCTGTTTCCGCAAAGCTTAAACAGATAGGAGAGCATCCTTTGCCTGTAGAGCTTTATTAAAGGTCCGAATGCAGCAGATTCCCCCATTCTGCACCTGTCTATTAAATTATTCTCGTTTAATAGAGTCATATTCTTTTATTTTCTAACATGGTAAACGTATAAAAGGAAAATTTATTGTATTGGACGGAATTTTCTGAAGTAATGTTTCCGGGGAGCCGTAAAGTTATTGAAAGCAGTTTATTTCTCTTTTTCTTTTACTTCCAGTTCCTGCATTTTTGAGATAAAATCTTTTGAACCTGCGCCAAGACTGAGAACAGTTCTCATTGCCTGCTCAACCGGGTAATCAATTTTTGTAACATATTCTTTTCTGA
The DNA here is from genome assembly GCA_035362835.1 of Melioribacteraceae bacterium. NCBI lineage: Bacteria > Pseudomonadati > Ignavibacteriota > Ignavibacteria > Ignavibacteriales > Melioribacteraceae > Melioribacteraceae bacterium. The sequence goes on along the minus strand of DAOSDY010000001.1, from coordinate 1,255,586 downwards.
TATGATAGATATACCCGCCGGTGGGAGCCGGTGCCGAAGGGACAAATACTGTAATATAGCCGTTCGGACTTTCGTCTGTAATGAATGCAGTAATAATAGTGTCGTTATGAAAGGGGCGAATGAGCGCAACTCCTTTAAAGATCATTTTCTCTCCGCCGAAAAGCTGGATTACAGTTTCTTTTATAATTCTGTAAATCGGTATCCGCTTCAAGAGACGCTCTTCAAAAATCTGAAAGAAGAATTTTCCAAGCCGTGTCTGAACCAGAAGACCGACAAGAAAAAAGAGCAGGAGCATAATAATAATGGCAATAACGGCGGCAATTACCTCGCTTACACGGGCGGTTTCTACTAGAAGGTTTGTAATCGGGCGGATATTCTCTATCAGGAATTCATAAAACCAGTTAAGGACAAAGATCAGCACAATAATCGGAAGGACAACAAGAAACCCGCCGAAGAAAGTGGTCTTAAGAAACAGGTTCAACTTATTCATAAAAAAATCCTATTCGTACCGTTGCATTAAATCCGGGATTAAGATACTCAATATTTTTGTTTATCTTGTAAAGTAAAAATAATCATTGGCAACTTAAAAAAAGGACCGATTTGTATGAAGAGATTTTTTTTCATTCTTCTTTTTCCGGTAATCCTCTTTGCGGGTTCATTCGAACCTAATTCGCTGGACCGGCAGATAATCGATCATACATTCAACGAGGAATTCGACCGCGCATTTAAGCTGTCACAGGACCAAATAAAATCAATGCCCGGTTCCCCCAAGTACTATTATTATTATATAAACGCAAGGATACTGGAGTATTACCAGAGAATAGCAGAAATGGATCCGGCTAAACGTGATGCCGGCCGAAAAGTTCTCAACAAAGAGATAATTGATTATTGCGAAGGGGTAATAGAAAAATTCGAAGACTCTAAACTCAATACCGAAAATAAATTCTATTTCGGATCTATCTACGCATACCTTGGAAGAATATACGGAATTGACGGCTCCTGGTGGAGCGCATTCAGAAGCGGAATGAAAGCTAAAAATATTATGGATGAGATACTTGAATCCGATCCGAAGTTTTACGACGCCTATCTTGTGCTTGGTATGCTTCATTATTACGCCGACCGCTTAAGCGGTGTTACGGGATTTATTGCCGGCGTACTTGGAATGTCCGGCGACCGCGATAAAGGACTCGCCTATTTGAACTCGGCTTACGAAAAAGGAAAACTTACATACGGTCAAACAGCTCTTACTCTTATAGAAGTCTATTCGAGTCTGGAGGATAATGATGCTGCTTCGATTAGATACTTTGAAGAATTTCTAAAAAGATTCCCGAAGAGCAAAAGAACACTGAACTCCTACTGTCAGCGGCTATTAAACCTTAACGAATTCGAGAAGGTTGAATCGCTGATTAATTCTGACAATCAGAAACTGATCGAAGAATACACAAAAGCCCGATACTACGACGCAACCGGAAAGTCCGACCCGGCAATCAAACACGCAATCAATTCTCTGGAGAACGAAAAGCCGACCTGGAGAGGAGCGGCAGGCAATGCAAAATATATTATAGTTACAAATGCATGGCTTACAGGAAATGCTTCCCTTCTTAAGAAGTACGAATCGGAACTTGATGAAAGGTATAAAGAATCTTTTAACACCATGCGCCGGTTTGAAAAAGAGAGCCGTTGGCTTCACAAGTTTATTGTCGAGATTGCTTCAGGTAAATCCATTCCGGAATTGGAGAAATCTGCTTCGACCCGGCCCGACCTTAGTAAGGCTGATGATCTGGAGCGCCGGTTTAATCTGATTTTCGGTTTTGTTTATTTTAAGAAGAATCAGTTAAATAAAGCCGAACAGTATTACAGACAGGCACTCCGCTCCGCGGAAGATAGAGACAAGTATACAGCTTATAAATATCTTGTTGATATCTACATGAAACAGACAACAGAGCCAGCCAGGGTAAAACAATTGCTCGATGATATCGATGATCTTGAAAACGACAGACTCACATTCAGAGCAAAGGATCTTGAGAGAAAATACAATTTGTAAATAATTAGGGGACGATTATTCGTCCCCATTTTTATCTTTATTTAATTGAGTGAAAAGCCACCCTGTTTCCCTCGCTATCAATAAACAATGCCATATAACCGATATCCTCGGCAATAAATTTTTTATCCATAATAATTTTACCTCCGGCAACCTCGACTCTTGAAAGTGGTTCACTTAAATCCGGATTTGCATTAAGATAGATAACCGGACCATCCTGCGTGGGATTATAAAATTCTCCCTGACACAGTGCACCGCCTACTCCATCCCCCTCCATCGGGAAAAAAGCCATTTTGAGTCCGCCCAAATCTGTCCGGTAGAATTCTCCGCCGATCACCTGCGAATAAAATTTTACTGCTCTATTTAAATCCTTTGCGGGAATTTCGAACCAGTTTATAACATTAGCCATTCTACTGACCTTTCTATTTTAATTAATAGATTTATTTAACTGCTATTACCAGCAATTCGTAATCATCTTTCGAAAGCCGGTCGTTTCTGCTGAAGGCCCCGATTTTACAGCCGAAAATTTCCGATCCGGAAAATCCGACAGTTTTCAGATACCACGTCAATTCAGAAGGCATAAAATATCTTTCGTTGCACCGGAGTCTCATTTCCACACCGGAATCATCCGTCATTGTTATTTCTGAGTGGTCTCTTAAAGTCATTGGATCAAAATTATTCTGCACCGAAAAGACATTTTCGGAATCGCCGTTTATAAAATCTTTAACCGAGTTATTAAGGGGAAATAGTGCGTTAAGGGCAGTAAAGATAAATTTTCCGCCGGGTTTAATTGAGTTAAAAACATTCTGGAGGATTCTGAAATTCATTTCGTCCGTTTCCATCAGGGAGAAGGCCCCTTCGCAGATTAATATTGCATGATCGAATTTTTCGTTGAAATTAAAGTCCCGTGCGTCTTGAACCAGAAACTCAGGATTAACTCCCTGAATGTGAGCTTTTTCCCTTGCCCGTTTTATCTGCGCTTCGGAGAGATCAATTCCCGTGATTCTGTAGCCCCGTTTTGCAAGTTCAATAGAGTGCCTACCGGTACCGCATCCGACGTCGAGCAGATAAGCGGACTTATCATGTCCAATCTCATTTTCAATAAAATCGACTTCACCTAATGTTCCCTTTGTAAAAATCTCCTCGTCATACTTCCTTGCATAATTAGAAAACATTTCCTCGTACCATTGTTTCATTTAATACTCCGTTATTCTAATGAACAGATTCAAGAAGTTTGATTAGTTTTCTTCCTCTTGCCTTTACGCCCGGCGCGCCGTTAACCATTTGTCTCTGAATTTCGTCACGAACACTCTTTCTCATCTTTGTATGATTTATTGAGAGCTCGGCAAGAGTCTGCATACACATTACTTTAACAATTATACTCTCTTCTTCTTTAAGCCACTTAAAAAGGAATCCGGCCGCCCTGTTCATCTCCACTGAAGTAAGTTTAAGATAACCGATCATCGTCGCTACATGCCAGAGGACTTCCTTCTGTTTGAATTTCGGTAAGTTCTTAAGAATTGTTGATTTCTTTTTTTGAATATAGGCGGGGAAAGCCCTTGCGACTTTTTCAACCGCATCGGCGCATCGTGCCCGGATTATATTATCTTCGTGAAATATTCCGTTGAACACTTCATCGAACAGATCCGGGTCGCTTGTTACAAGCTTTACAACTTCATTGGATTTACCTATTGAGCGAAGATCGTGACCTTTAAGCAGGTCGTAAATTGTAAGCATCTATTTCCAGGCGGTAATTTTTAATTCGTTTCCAATGGATATCGTTCCGCATCCCCGGTGTACCAGGTTCTGACCGAACATAACTTTGTTATCAAAACTCCGGTATTCCGAAAGGGTCTTAAGCGGTTCTTCGTTTTTTTGCGCATTCTCCTGATTTATTGTAGTAACAACACAGCGTGCGCACGGTTTTACAGGAAAAAATGTAACGTCGCCTAATATAAAGCTTTTAATCCGGTCCTCGTCAAAAGGATTTCCGCCTTTAAAAACCAGATTCGGTCTGAAACGGTTAACGGGTAATTTTTCAATTAAACGGGAATTGAGTTCATCGAGCGAGGATTGTCCTATCAATAAAAACGGGTAAGCGTCTGCAAAGCTAACAATTTCATTACTGTGCGCATACCGGGTATCAACCGTGCGGTTTGTTTCGTCCGGCATAAAGACCATCCGGCACTTAACTTCGATCATATCACTGAACCATTCATCTGCTTCACTATCAACAAATTGCGTAGATACCTTGTCGTTCCAAATTACAACTTCAGTTTTGATACCGGAATTTCGCTCAATATTAAAACCAAAATTTTCCTTTTTAATCCTATGGCTAAATTCAAGTCTCCCGTTTTCAATCTCCACATCTATAAGTGCCATCTGGGGGTACACCCGCTGTGTTATAAACTTACCGGATTCATCTACCAGAAGCCATCGCCGGTCATATTTCAAACCGCGTTCAGTAACTTCAGAACTTTTAAGTCGGATTCCGCCGAGCGATTTAACGGGATAAATATACAGATCGCTCAAAACATATTTTTCTAATGAGAGCACTTTATTCTACAATCAGTTTCAGTGTTGAGGATTTAGTTCTTGCGGCAATCCAGTTTTCAAAGCGTTTTCTTTCGCCGGCGGAAAGACGCGAACCGAATTTTGCAAACGCAACCGTAACAGTATCGAGCAGATTTGTTTTTGAATTTGCAATAACCGTTTTATCAACAAAGAATTGAACAATACCGGGATATTGCGCTTTTGCTTCTAAGAAAATCTCATCTACCGGATAACGGGCAAGCCCGGCTTTTGCCAGTTCGTTTTCCAGGAATTCGATTCTTTTCTCTTTCGATTTAAGAAGCTCTTCGTTCTTTTTATATAAATCCTCAATTAATCCGGTTTTTATAAAATCCAGATTAAATTTTTCCTGACCCTCAACACCCTGATTGACAAATAGTTCGGCGTCTCCTATTCCGTATTTTTCAAGTTTCTCTTTAGTCAGATCGAGTGTTTTATCATCAAGTGTCTCGCCAACCAGAAAAACCTCAATCATTTTTTTACCTTTCTCAAGAATGATATTCTTGCTTAAAATGTGAGTGTTTCTGAAAGCGAGCTCGTTATTAATGAAGAGATTTGCATTCCTTTCGAAAATACTTCTGTCAACAATATTATAGGCCATAAAGAGACTCGGTACTACCGTAACTAGGATGATTACAAGTATATAACGTTTAACTTTTCTCTCTGTTGCTTCATCAATAAATTCCTTCTGTGGATATTTAAGAAAACGAACAATAACAAGTGTTGCGAAACTGATGAAAACACTATTAATAAAGAAGAGGAAAAACGCTCCGAGGAAGAACGGTATATTGCCAGAAGCCAGTCCATAACCGGCGGTACACAAAGGGGGCATCAATGCAGTCGCAATCGCTACTCCCGGGACTACATTGCTGACATGTTTTCTGGAAGCGGCAACAATACCCGCCAATCCGCCGAAGAGAGCGATGAGAACATCCCAGATTGCAGGTGTCGTTCGGGAGAGGAGTTCGGACTGCGCCTCACCGAGCGGCGAGATGAAAAAATAGACCGCCGAAGTAATAACGCTAATACCAACGGCTACAGCTAAATTCTTAAATGCTCTTTTTATAAGATCAAAATCGTTTATTCCTACTCCCAAACCGATTCCCATAATAGGGCCCATTAAAGGCGAGATAAGCATTGCACCGATAATGACGGCAGTTGAATTTACATTCAAACCGACGGAAGCAACAATGATAGCAAATATCAAAACCCAGAGGTTCGTACCGCGGAATTCGATCCCCTTTTTAATAGTTTCAATTGTCTGCAGTTCATCCGCTTTATCCTCATCCAGGTTGAACCTGTCTCTGAGAAAATTGCGTATCAAAGCAATTAGTCTGAGATTTTTTGATATTTTCATGGCAACACCGTCTTAAATTTCTTTTAAATATAATAATATTTTTGCGTGGAATTCAGTGCGTGGTTATAAGGACTAAGCGTTTCTATCGACCGTTTAACACTATTAAAGTAATTTCCGGTGTGGAATTGTACCTGATTGGGGCAAGAGACATTCCGAGTCCGCGGTTCACAATTGCCAGCATATCACCAATATGGAAATCCCCTTTTACATATCGGGTTTCAATCAGGGTAGGAGTAAGATTAATAAAAGGAAAAAAGAACGTCAGTTGCCCGCCGTGAGTATGTCCTGCAAAAAAGAGATCGTAGTTTGAATCGCCTGCCTGTTCAATTAAAAAATCGCGGGGCTGGTGTGTAAGGAATATTCTTAAATCCTCCCCGTTCAGATGATTTGTAAGACTATCAATTATTTCCCTCTCAATCCTTTCCACATAAGTGTTTGTAATAAAAGTAATTCCTATGCGGGAAGAATCAACCGGCAGAATTAGTTTTTCGTTGTCGATCATTCGAACGTTCCGCGATATAAGTGCGGCTTTAATTTCCCGCAGGCTTCGTTCAGTATCCTGCCGGTATGCCCAGTTATCATGATCTCCAACGCAAGAATAGACACCATACTTCGATTGAATTTTTCCAAGCTGCTCAGCCGCAACATTAATATAGTCCGGTGTCGATGTTATAACATCTCCTGCAATAAGAACAAGATCAGGATTTGTATTATTAACCGCTTCAATATAACGGCTCAGTCGTATTTCATCCGTATACCGGTCTGCCTGAACATCCGAGATAAGTACTATTTTAAAATTATGCAGACGTTCCGGAAGTCCTTCTTTTTTATACTCTACAATCCTGGTCGATACCGTCGAATAATCATAAAAAGTTCTGATTGGAACATATATTATAAATAAGAGGGCTATTATCAAACGGGCCGCCGCAAAATGGAATTTTAATTTTGAGTTAAGCTTCTTTGAGAAAAGGATCAATATGAATCTAAAAACATCCACTATTGCAAAAAAGAGAATTGATTGAACAACAATCAGAATATAAATCCAGAATGGGAACTGAATGATATAATCGAAGGATTTGAGCGGAGGCGGAAATACGGCGCGGGAAACGGAAAACTGATTATAGATCAGGTAGAATAGAGCGATAATCAAATAGAGATTTGCGAAGACCAGGGCCGACCAAACAACCATTTTCAGACGTTTACGGTTAATTACCGGGAACGCTGTTTTAAGCGATCCGGTTATTCCGGAAATAAAATAGAACTGGATTACAAAAGATAATAATGCGACAATCACTAACCGGAGAGTAAAACTCATATAAAAATTCTTCCTCGATAACTGTTATTCAAGTATTTTCAATTCCTTTAGAATCTTTCGCGATAGCCGGGTACGGATTTCCATAGTTTCATCGAATGTTTTTGCATCCACATTAAACGCAAAAAGAAAAACCTCGTTTCCCTTTTCAACGTAGCCGACAAGCCAGCCGATAAACTCCCCGGAGGATTTTGTTCCGGTACCCGTTTTGTATTTTAGAATTGATGCAGAATATTTTTCTTCGCTCATAATCTTTTTTACTATATCAACTGATCTCTTTGAAACAGGCAGTTTATAATTATAAAATTTTTTCATAAAATCGATCTGTTCGTCGGCCGAAATCACTAAAGAGCCGTCGAGCCAGAACGAATCTACTCTTTCGCCGATTGTTTTATTTCCATAATCCATTAGAGAAAGGAAGCGTTCCATTTTTTCTTTTCCCACCCTCCTTGCAAGCTCCTGGTAATAAGGGACAACAGAGAGTTTAATTGCCGAGCCGAGGGTGTGGTCTCTATTCCACTCCTGATTCCACCGTTTATTACCATCCCATGCGATAATAAAATTTTCATCCTTAATAATGCCGGTTTCCAGTCCGATAAGTGAATTCGGGATTTTAAAAGTGGATGCGGGCGTAAAACGGAGCGCCGCCCTTTCGCCATTTATTGTCAGATATTCGTCCTTATTTAAATCATAAACAACCATTGTTCCGGAATGTCCCTCAAAGAGGTCGTTGTTCTGCTGCCGGGCATTCAGAGTCAGAGTAAAGAATAATATTATAATTGATACGAATTTCATTTTTCCCTCTCATTAAAGATCGACATGTCTTCCGGTTTTATACGAGACCTGTAAAGATCGTAATACTTGCCGGAATAAAATAATTCAGACTGCGGCGGAATTACAGGTTCTCGGAATGGCGGTCCATGAATACCTGTTGGTCCGAATGGCGCTTTCTCCTTTTTCTGCACAAGGAAAAGGAGATAATCGAACCGGTCCCAGTATTCTTTTATCAGAACTTTTTCAATTACAACGCTAACGCGCAAAGCATAAGACGCCCACCATTCCATTCCGTGCCGGGTTACCAGCAAAAGACTCCCTTCCGACGGTAGTTTTTTCTTAATTACATTCAGTTCGTTGAACTGTTCTCTTTCCATATTTGAATAAGTTTTCATTCCTGTTCTTGCCAAGACTGACAAAGCTGCAATCACCACAATCATCGCCAGGAGAAACTTTTTCCGCATTAATGATCCGGTACTTGAATATATAAACGGGAGTAGCGGAAACATAGTAACATACGAGATGAAGTTTAACCGCTGCGACCATTCAAGACCAATAAAAGGGAATGCAAGGAAGATCGAAACAACAATAGATGTAAGAATAAATATTTTATTGCACTCCGGAATTACATTTTCCTTCTTTAAATAAATTACCAGAGCCGCAATTGATACAGCATTCACAAAGAACATGCTTAAAAAATCAATGGGAGAAAGAGAGGGTTGACGCTGTAAAAAAAGAATTAAAACCGGATCGCGGAAAATCTGAAGAGAAAAATCCATCAAAGTCTTAAAACGGGGCGGACTTATAAGTGAGATTATTGCATAAGATATTACTATAACAAACAACAGGGCTGTAAAAGGCATAATAATAGATTTTCTTCTTACCGCATATTTAATGAAAATCAGCAGAACCATATATAATATTGCAACCGAAAAACATCCGAAGTGGGTAATACCTGTTAAAATAAAAAAGAATAGGGTAAGGAGATAATTTCTAAGTCCTTTTTCCTGCAAACTTTTCTTTACATACAGCAGGAGAAAAAAAATCCAGATTAATCCCAGTGCATTTTTCTGAAAATCGGAGACAAGAATTAAAAACGAAATAAACAGAATAGAGAGTGATGAAATAATAACGGAGGAGTGATTTTCCCTATCCCCATCAATAAGTTTTTTCGCCAATAGATATGCGGGAATTATAGCAAGCGGTGGAATCAGAGAATCGAAAAGGCGAGAGGCAAGATCTATCGATTGTTCTATACCGGCAATTCCAAAGAAATTAATCACCCTGGCAGCAAATGCCTCAAGCCAGAATACAAGGGGGAAATCCTTAAAAAAAATTTCTCCCGTTTCAATAACCGACCTGATATTTACGAGATAAAACGCGCCGTTTGCGCCGGGAATAAATTCAGTAGAAAAATTGACAGACAGGCGAATGAAGGCTGAAACCAGATAGAGTAACGAAAGATATACGGCAGGCGACTTAGAGAATCTCATTTACCCTTAAACTGTTTTATATAATTCCTGGTAAACTCTGAGACTACCAGCCGGCCGTTGATTTCCGCTCTTTCCTCAAGCAGTTCGTCCCAATCTTCTGTTCCCTTCCAGAAAATTTTTTTCAATTGAGCAACAGAATCAAGATTGCAGTTCGCAATTTTCTTTGCTATTTCGGAAACGGCTTCGTCCAATTCCCTGTTTGTTGCAAAGACCTTTGTATAAAGCCCGTTCTGTTTCGCCCAGAACGCATCATGCCATTCAGCGTCAATCGACATTGTAATAAAAGCAGTCTTGCCGATTTTTCTTTCTACGGCCGGGCCCACAACAAAGGGACCGATTCCAAGCAGGAGTTCGCTTAAACGAACCGATGCTTCGTTTGAAGCGAGTGTATAATCGGCCGCAGCAGCAATACCGACTCCACCGCCGACAGTTTTTCCGTGAACACGGCAGATAATAAACTTGGGACATTTACGCATCGCATTAATAAGACGGGCAAAGCCCATAAAGAATTCTTTACCGCTTTTAAAATCTTTTATAGCGAGCAATTCATCGAACGTGGCCCCGCTGCAAAAAGCTTTTTCCCCTTCGCTTCTCATTACAATTACGCGGGCATTCTTATCATTAGCCATTTTATTAATTGCGTCGGTAATCTCTTTTAGTAATTTAGCCGGGAGAGAATTACTTTTAGGATGTGAAAAACTTATGGTAGCTATTCCGCTAATATTACTAACCGATACTTTTCCGTTTTCCATCTTTACCTCCCTACAAATTAATTTCCCCGGTTCAATAAATGCTCTATCTGTGCGATATTGTCAATCAAAAAATCCGGTTTCGTGTCCTCAAGCAATTTGCGGTTCCGGTATCCGTAAGAAACTGCACACGTAAGAGATCCCGCATTTTTACCGCATTCAACATCCAGTTCTGAATCACCGATCATAATAGTATTTTCAATTCGGATTTCAACTTCGTTGCATAATTTAAGAAGCGGTTCGGGCGAAGGCTTGTGTTTTATTCCGGGTCTCCTTCCCATTATTCCGTCGAACAACTCATACAATCCGAAATGCTTTAGTATCAACTCGGCCTGATCCTGTCCCTTTGTTGTAAGAAGCCCTACTTTTCTTCCCTCTTTTTTTACCGATTCAATCACAATCCTAACATCCGGGTAGAGTTTAGAGTTGTCGATATAATCGAAATAGATTGATTTATATATTCCGAGAAACTCTTCGAAATCCGGAACCTTAAAACCGAATTCCGAAAAAATATCTTCGAAGTGCATACCGATCATATTAAGAAATTTTGTGCGTTCAATATTATTATCAATTCCAACTTCCTTAAGAGCATGTTTTGTTGCCTTAAAGATTGTCTCGTGAGAATTTACCAGAGTTCCGTCCAGGTCGAAAACAAAAAAATCAATCTGCATAATTGAGGTCTGTTAATTTAATACTGTATTAGTTTTTTAGAATCTGCCGGAAAATCATTCATTCACTTCAACGAAGCGGGGAAGGAGCGTAGCTACTCCCTCTTTGGCCATTTCACCGGAGATCGAAAATTCACCGAGCGCTAAGAAGTAGCCGTCGGAACTGAACTCCGTTGATCCATAATTAAGACAGAGAACAGAGTAAGTCCGCGTTCCGTTATTCCAATACTCAATATTAATACAATTATTGAAATTCAGAAAATATCTGTTTGTCTTCGGATGGTGCTCTACTATCTCTTCAGCCTTATTTACGATCTTCGAGCCTCTTCTAAGTTCAAATCCTTCGTCCCTGAAACGATACCTTCCCTGTGCAAGTGATGATAGAAGATGAATGGTAGAGCCGAAGTAAGCTTTTTCCCTGTTGGTTATAAAATATTCCAATGAGTCTTCGTCGGTTGTTTTAACCGCATTAAAGAGCGGAAAAACCGAATACGAAACAGAGCCGTCGCTTTTATTGTACTCAAAATAATTCAGTATACACTCAATATCGTAACCCAGAGCTTTGTTTATTATCATAATCGGTGTTGACGCTTCGGCGAATAACTTATTGCCGTCCTCTCTAAAGTTAATATGATACGGATTTTTTATTTCACAGTGTTTTGCAAAATCGTTGTTGCCGAAAAAGATTTTTTTAAAACGCTGAAACTGGTTTTCCCAGTTTTCATCCGCTTCATCCTTAACGCTGACTTCCTCAAGAAGATAGACGGTGGGCTGGAGTTTAATATCGACATATTTGTTTTTGCCGTCTCTAAAATCTACGCTTACAATTCTGGTTTCATATCCGATTACAGAAACCACCAGAGAAAAGAGAGACAAGGGGACGTTCTGAATTTTAAAATATCCGTTTTTATCGGTAGAAGAGCCCAGTGTTGTCTGTGAAAGAAATACATTTGCCAGAGGAATTGCTTCGCCCGTTGATCCGTCGGTTACTTTTCCCTCAACGGTCAGTTTCTGGTTCTGGGAGCTAACCGTTCCTGTGATAAGTAAAAAAAACAGAAATATGCCCGGAATAAAAAATTTCATTTTATTTGTTGAATCAACCATTCGGATGTTGCCTGCTTTATTTTCTATTCACAGGATAATAATTAGAAAAATTTTGTTCAGTTACAATCTAAAAAAACCGGCAAATATTAAACGAGAAAGTAATCAAAAGAAGATAGGTATAATCAGGAGCATCGAAACATACGGGACAGATAACTCCACAAGCAGCCTAAGCCGGTCAAAGATCAGGCAGGCCACGCACCCAATATTAATCCGTTAATCAGCAGAACAATAAAATGATAACCGCCGTCGATGACGAATTGCTGGAAGGTTCTTCCTTCGAATAAAAAATTAACCGTCATTGTTGTTGCAATAAATCCGATCGCAGCCATAAACGCCACTTTAATCCCTTCTTCGGGCGTAGAAACTCCGACATAACTCATAATCATTGCGAGAACAAAAGCCAGAACCAGTTCCGCAAGAAATGAAACGGAATATGCTTTAAGCGGTTTGAAATCCTTCTTCAACTCATCTTCGGACTTATCGAGAGCGGCGACCCAGACTTTTCCTAAAAACATATGGCTATACCAGAAAGCGCCTATTCCCAGTGCGATTATTCCGCAAACGAGAACTGCCAGATAATTGATTTGATTGTGTAACTCCATTTTTCCCTCAGGGCAATTACAGCTAAATTATTTCATTTCAACGATTGCAGAAATCAGTCGTTATAAATTTTTACAACCGGTGGGTTACCGCTCATGTAGTATCCGCGGTACATTCCCTCGGTGTTGAAAGGCATTGCAACATTACCATCTTTATCAAGGCAGATAACCCCGCCGGCTCCTCCGAGATCACCAACTTTTTTTATTGCTTCTGCTGAGGCGGACAAAAGATCCATTCCTTTATACTGCATAAGAGAAGAGATATCTTTTGCAACGCCGATCCGGATAAAATACTCGCCGCTTCCTGTTGCAGAGACACCGCATGTTCTGTTATCCGCATAAGTCCCGGCTCCAATAATCGGTGCGTCGCCAACACGTCCGAATTTTTTCATCATCATTCCTCCGGTCGAAGTTCCGGCCGCAATATTCCCCTCCATATCGAGAGCCACGGCGCCGACCGTTCCGTGCTTCTCAATCTTCTTTGCCTCTTCGCGGCGATTAATCGTCTTCTGATATGATTCCCATCTTTCCTTTGTAATGAAATAACTGTTTTCTACCATTTCTAGATTATTCTCTTTGGCAAACTCTTCGGCTCCGTCTCCAATCAACATTACATGAGGCGATTTTTCCATTACCAGTCGCGCAAGCGTAATGGGGCTTTTAACATGTTTAATTCCGGCTACAGCCCCCGCGGCAAGAGTTTTGCCGTCCATTACCGAAGCATCGAGTTCGGCAACACCCTTCTCTGTCAAAACTGCTCCTTTACCGGCATTAAACAATGGGGAGTCTTCCATCATCCGGATAACTGTCTGGACAGCGTCGAGAGATGTTCCTCCCTCCGAAAGAATTTTGTAGCCCGCTTCCAGCACGCGCGTTAATGTGTTTGTGTATTCCGTTTCCCTTTCGGGACTCATATTCGATTTAAGAATTCTGCCGGCGCCTCCGTGTATTACCAAACCGAATTTTTTCTCCTGGGCCGGTGAATTTACAAAGGATAAAATGAAAAGGGGGATGATCAGACCAAAAAATTTGACTATGTTCTTCATTTCAACACTATTTTATTAGTAACAAAAATGAAATTAGCTCGGACTGAATTTAAAATCAATTGCCAGAAAAAATTATTCGTTATGAATTAAAAACCTGTTAATATAAATTTGAACCGGAAGATTAATTGTATAATTGTAATGGAGCCAATATGACCCGTATTAAAATTAATTTATGGACTATTCTGCTGCTGTTTGTTACTCCTTTATTTCTATTAGGACAGGAAAAGAGTAAAAAGGAAACCTATGAATTTACGATGGTGCATCAGGTAGAGACTACTCCGGTAAAAAACCAGGCGAGAACAGGAACCTGCTGGTCTTTTGCAACAACATCATTTATTGAAACTGAATTGATTAGAATGGGTAAAGGGGAACATATCCTTTCCCCGATGTGGTTTGTCCGTTTTGCATATCCATCCAAAGCCGAAAAGTATCTGCGGTATCATGGTCAGTATAATTTCGGAGTTGGCGGACAGGCGCATGATGTAACAAATGTAATAAAGGAATACGGATTCGTGCCCGAAGAAATTTATAAAGGATTGAATACAGGCGACGAAGAACATAATCACGGTGAAATGTCTTCCGTGCTTGAAGGAATAATGGACGGTGTTAAAAAGAACCGGGGCGGAAAAATTACACCGTTATGGAAAAACGTTCTGGAATCAACGCTTAATATCTACCTTGGTATTCCCCCTGAACAATTTACTTATCAGGGGAGCGTATACACGCCCGTCAGCTTTGCAGAAAAACTCGGATTCAATCCCGACAATTATGTTGAACTGACATCCTATAATCACAAACCCTTTTATACCAAATTCGACCTGGAGATTCCCGACAATTGGAGCAAAGACTTTTATTACAATCTGCCTGTCGACGATCTGATGAAAGTAATGGAGAATGCCCTGGCGAACGGTTATTCGGTCTGCTGGGATGGCGACGTGAGCGAAAAAGAATTTGACAGAAAGAAAGGAACGGCCATAATACCTCTTGATCCGGCTGATATAAAAGAAGGAGAAGAAGGGGACGGCCCGGTAAAGGAAAAGATGGTTACACAGGAAATGAGACAGGAATCGTTCGATAATTACACAACAACGGACGATCATCTGATGCATCTTACCGGCATTGCGGTCGATCAGAACGGAACAAAGTATTATTACACAAAGAACTCGTGGGGGACAAAAGACAAAAAATTTGACGGATTCTGGTACATGAGCGAACCATATGTAAGACTAAAAACTGTTGCTATTATGATACATAAAGATGCTATACCAAATGATATAAAAACAAAACTGGGGCTATAAACCGGGGCCGGATTTTCAGGAATGCCGGATCTATCCGGCATTCTCTTCTTTTCTTAACGATCTTATTTTTTAGAATAAATATAAATTTCTGCTGGTACTTTTTCTTCTCTGGAATATTCAATCAGGGTCTTGTCATCGTGTATAACTCTTTGTAGCTTTGACCGGCAATTAAAGGAAGTTAATGTACAAACAGATATTATTTCTTCTGTTAATATTTTCGTGCACTCTCCAATCTCAAAACACGATCGATTCAATCCGCGGCAAAATTTCTTCTCTCGACGATTCATCAAAAGCCAGAGTCCTTCTTGAAGAAACCTGGAAGCGAAGAAGTAACGACCCTTTAGCAGCCATTCAGCTCGGGAAAGAGGCGCTGAAAATTTACTTCGATCTGAAAGACCGATCCGGTGAGGCAAGAGCCAATAACTATCTCGGGATAACATATGTTAATACCGGCGCTTTAGAAATAGCTTATGAATATCACATTGCCGCATTAAGAGCGGCTGAAAATGCGGGAAATTCAATTCAAGTTGCTTACTCCTACAATAACATAGGCGAGATTTTCAGACTAAAGAATAATGTGGTTGCCGCTACAGAGAATATACAGCGTGCAATCCAAATTTTCGAATCGGTTAACGATCAGAGGGGATTGGCATACTGTTATGTTAATATGGGTCGGTTATATGCAGCACAGGAAGATCCCGGACGCGCGCTCGAACTCTTCGAAAAATCCGAAAAAATTGCCGTCAGCCTGAACCTCGAAGAGATGCGCGGCAGAATACTTCTGGCAATTGCAAGAATTTCTCAAAGGAGCGGTGATTTTTCACGGGCAGAGAAATCCTATGTTGCGCTCGAAAAGTTATACGAAAAACTTAACTATCAGAAAGGGATCGCGGAGGTCTGGAGCGGCTTAAGCGATGTCTTATACCGCAAGGGGGAACTGCGGAAAGCCCTCGAATATTCTTTTAGATCTCTCGATTTGAACAAGAAAATATTAAATGCTGTCGGCGAAGTAAATAATTTAAACAGTCTTGCCGGGATATATCTCTCATTAAATAATCTTAAAGCCGGAGAAGAATTCCTTTCGCTCGCACTAAAAAAATCGAACGAGTTAAACTCATCCTCGCTGATAGCTTCTACTTATAAAAAATACTACGAACTTTATAAAAAAAGCGGACGTCTAGACAGCGCCCTATACTATTTTGAGAAATTCAACACTTTAAAAGACTCGATTGTTACCAAGGACGAGATGATTAAGCTGGGAGAGCTTGAATCTCTTATTAAGTTTGAGAAATCGGAACGAGAAAAGGAAATTCTTCAGAACGATCTAAATCATCAAATACGACAGCGAAATTATCTTGTAGTGATTACAGTTCTATTTCTAGTAATTGCCGTAATTCTGACTTTCCGTTATTTCGAAAAGAAAAAAGTATCTGAGGAGCTGAACAGAATAAATATAGTAAAGGATAAATTTTTCAGAATTATAGCTCACGACCTGCGTGAACCTTTCGGCGCTACTTTTTCCGCACTTGGACTTTTAAGGGATCAGTACGACGAACTGAGCGAGACAGAGAAAAAGGACGCTATTGAGGTTGTCAGCGGACTGATTAAAAAAGATTTCGACCTACTGGAAAATCTTCTTATGTGGGCCAAGAACCAGCGCCGCGAGATTAAATTTGAACCATCAACAATCTATTTACAAAGTGTTGTGGATAAAATTATTGCTCTTGTTTCATCCCGCATATCAGCTAAAAACATTTTAGTGGAAAATATCTGTGGCGATAATGATACTGTCCTGGCCGACGAGGAGATGCTTAACGCAATACTTCGAAATGTGATTTTCAATGCCGTTAAATTTACAAACCACGGGGGACAGATAACAATATCCTGCAACCATATTAGCGAAGAGAGTGTTATTACTATAAAAGATAACGGCATCGGTATGGATAAAAACACAATAAAGGATCTTTTTTCACTCGATACGAAAAATACTTCTATCGGAACAGCGGGCGAATCCGGCTCGGGTCTCGGTATGATTCTCGTTAAAGAATTTGTAGATATGCACAAGGGAAAAATTGAAATAGAAAGCGAATCCGGTAAAGGAACGACTGTAACTATTATTCTGCCCAGTAAAAAAGCGTAAAGCGGTCTTCTCTTCATTCATCCCAAGACAGACGGAGCGCCAATTAAAACTAAATAAAGGAGTGTTATGAAATCGATTAAATTAATTTCGTTTCAATTTCTGTTTATCATGGTTGCCTTTTCCTATACTTATATAAATGCTCAGCCGGCGATGCTTGAAAAGCAAATGGCGGATTTTACAATGCCATCTATTGACGGCAAGAGTGTCTCCCTCTCGGATTACAAAGGGAAAAATGTTCTGCTAGTTTTTCCAAGGGGCTACGCGGCAGAAGGAAGATGGTGCTCCATTTGTAATTACCAGTATGCTCAATTACTTGAACTCGAAAAACGGACCAAAGGAAAATTCGATCTTCAAATACTCTATATATTCCCGTACAGCGAAGAGACCACGCACGCATGGATCGATTCTTTTCCGGAACAGCTAGCTTTAATAGAGGATATGAAAAATCCTAAAGATGAAAGCGATGCAAGCAAACGTAGGGCTGAATTCGCAAAGAGCTATTTCACAGAGAAGTATGAATTCAAGAAGGGGGAGGTTCCTACTCCATTTCCGATACTGATTGATTCATCGCGTACCGTATCCAAATCCCTTCGCCTATTTATGAATGAATGGGGCGGGTCTAAGGTTGATCAGAATATTCCCGCGGTTTTTCTGATTGATAAAAACGGTGTTCTGAAATTTAAGTATGTGGGACAATCTACAACCGATAGACCGGGTGTAAATTATTTAATTAAGGTAATGGATTCATTATTATAATTGGAATATGTGGATTTGATAGAGCTGGTTAAACCCGGTAATTACCGACGGGATTATTTAACCAGCTTTTTCATTTTTTCAATTTCGTCCCTGAGGAAAGCCGCTCTTTCAAACTCAAGATCCCTGGCGGCGGTAAGCATTTCATCCGTCATCTGTTCTATCAGTTCCTCTTTCTGTTCTTTTGTCATAAAGCGCACAACCGGTTCGGCAACTTTAAGGAATTGAGCTTCCTCTTTTTCATAATCCTTCTTTCTAACATCAGCAATAGATGTTGAGGAAAGAATCTCTTCAACACTTTTAAAAATGGTCTTTGGAGTAATGCCGTGTTCTTTGTTGTATTCCTCCTGTAACTTTCTGCGTCTATCCGTTTCCTGAATTGTTTTACGCATCGATTCAGTAATCACATCGGCATACATCATTACTTTCCCGTTTACATTTCTGGCGGTTCTGCCGGCTGTCTGCATAAGCGATCTCTCACTCCTAAGAAAACCCTCTTTATCAGCATCCAGAATTGCGACAAGTGAAACCTCGGGCAAATCCAGTCCCTCGCGCAAAAGATTAACGCCGACAAGAACGTCAAAGTCTCCGATCCGAAGGTCCCTAATTATTTCAACTCTTTCAAGTGCGTCGATATCACTATGAATATATCGGACTTTAATTTTCAATTTATCCAGGTAATCGGAAAGATCTTCGGCCATTTTTTTAGTAAGTGTGGTTACAAGAGTTCTTTCATTTTTTTCAACCCGTTTTCTGATCTCCCCTATCAGGTCGTCAATCTGACCTTTAATAGGTCTTACTTCAATTTCGGGATCAAGCAGCCCGGTCGGACGAATAACCTGCTCAACAAAAACGCCGCCGCTTTTGGCGAGTTCATAATCGGCAGGAGTTGCGCTTACATATATCACCTGATTGGTTAATGCATCGTACTCTTCGAATTTAAGAGGACGATTATCGAGAGCGCTCGGAAGCCTGAATCCGTATTCAACAAGAACCTCCTTCCGGGAACGGTCGCCGTTATACATCCCCCTTATCTGCGGAACAGTTACATGCGATTCATCAATAATCAGCAGAAAGTCTTTAGGGAAATAGTCGAATAAACAGTATGGTCTTGAACCAGGCGGGCGGTTATCCATATGCCGCGAATAATTTTCTATGCCGCTGCAATACCCTATCTCCCTCATCATCTCAATATCGAACTTAGTGCGCTGTTCAAGCCTCTGTGCTTCCACATATTTCTCCTGCGCCCAGAAATATTTTAACCGATCCCGAAGCTCCTCATCAATTGATTGAATTGCTCTGTTAACCTGCTCCTTGGTGGTAACGAAATATTTTGCCGGATAGATTGGGGCGGATTCTACCTCGCTTATAACATTACCGGTTATAGAATCGATAATTGAAATTCTCTCAATCTCATCACCCCAGAATTCAACCCTTACCGCCTCCTCATACTGATAAGCCGGAATTATTTCCACTACATCGCCCCTCGCCCTAAAAGTTCCTCTGGAAAAATCGGCGTCGTTCCGGACATAATAGATATCTATCAGATTCCTTAATAGTTTTTTTCTTTCAATATATTCTCCTTTATGCAGAAAAAGGATCTGGCGGGCATACTCGTCGGGGGCTCCGATACCATAGATGCATGAAACACTCGCAACAATAATCACATCGCGTCTTCCTTCTATCAGCGATGTTGTTGCTTTAAGGCGCAGGCGGTCAATCTCTTCGTTAACAGAAAAATCCTTCTCGATGTAAAGATCCCGCTTAACAACATATGCTTCCGGCTGATAATAATCATAATAGCTGATAAAAAACTCAACAGCATTATTTGGAAAGAAGGATTTAAATTCGGAGTAGAGCTGTGCGGCAAGAGTCTTGTTGTGAGAAATTATAAGCGTGGGGCGGTTTAGCTGCTGAATCACATTAGACATTGTATAAGTCTTACCGCTGCCGGTAACACCGAGCAGAGTCTGGTGCTTTACCCCCCGGTTAAGTCCTTCTACAAGCTCATTAATTGCTTTGGGCTGATCGCCTGCGGGTTTGTAATTCGATATTAATTCAAAAGCCGGCATATAAATTTTTTACTAATTTCTCAGCGTTACTGAAGCTGCGTGGAAATAATCTGCGTGAAGATGTCCCCTCAGAGTCACCCGGCTTGTAACATCCATTCCCGGTGGTAGCGTTAAAGGACCTACAACTTTTACAACCTGTCCGGCTCCGTCTTCAACGTAGAAGACTGTACCGCCGGAATTTTTATCCTGTAAAAATCCCCTCTCGGGAAGAACCTTTACAATTATATCCCGATTTGCGTTGCTGTTCGTATCAAAATCGGAAAAAAGTCCGAGATCGTCCTTGGGGCTGAAATATAGGAAGTAGAGCGTGGCTAATACAGCCAGGATAAGAACAGGAAGAATTAGTTTTTGTACTTTCATACTTTCCCTTTTTACTATTTGTTAAAGCGTGAATTGCAATATATAAAAAAGGGAGAATACGGGATAAAAAAATCGATACCGGAAAAATTTTAGCTGGCTGTAAAGAATAAACATAAAAGTTATTCTTATTTTAAAGCAGTAAATATTTGAACCATGGAGACACTTATGAAAAAAATAATATTATTATCTCTGATAACCGCCGTTTCTTTAGTTAACGGACAGGAGGCTGATTCCATAAAGGGGAAATGGGATCCCTCTTTAACAACGGGACTTGGAATCAGTCAGATTGCTTTCAGCAACTGGGTAAAAGGCGGTGAAAATTCAATTGCGTGGACATTGATCGGTGATTTTTTGCTTAACAAGGAGAGCAAACCCTGGTCGTTTAAAAACCAGATAAAGGCCCAGTACGGAAGAGCCAAGATCGGAGAGGATACATACCGGACAACTACAAACGATCTATATGTAGAAAACCTTGCCAGTTACAATCTCGGTTGGGCGGTAAGTCCGTTTGCTTCTAATGCCATCAGAACCCAGGTTTCAAAAGGATTCGATTATAAAAAAACCGACACGCCGAATATTTCCGATTTTTTCGACCCCGGTTACATAACACAAACGATCGGTTTTACATATGATAGATTTTCGAATATTGTTACCCGTTTCGGTATCGCGTTTCAGGAGGTAATAACGAATAAATTCACGCAGTATTCGGACGATCCCGCCACGCCTGAAATAGAAAAATTCAAGTTTGAAACCGGCATTGAATCTGTCACCGATATTGCGCTTGAACTCGATACAAATCTGAAATGGAAAAGCAAGGTCCGTTTCTTTTCACGTTTCGAAAGTCTGGACGTTTGGGATGTCTTGTGGGATAACACCGTAACCGGCAAAGTAAATTCCTGGCTCAGCGTAAACTTTACATATATTCTTCTGTATGAAAAAGCACAGTCGTTAAGAACTCAAATGAAAGAAGGATTGCAAATAGGAATTACTTACACGCTCTTATAATAAACAGTATTAACAACTATTGTAGCTAAACAAGATGACTATACATAGAATTCAGGAAGAAATAATAAAAGAATTTGAGCAGTATATTGAGTGGGAAGACAGGTATAAAAGAATTATTGAAATAGGAAAGGAGCTTCCCCCTCTTAATGAAACTCTGCGGACAGAAAAATATAAACTTGCAGGATGCCAGTCTCAGGTCTGGATAAATGCAAAATTAGAAAACGGAAAGATCTATTTCGAAGCTGATAGTGACGCTTCGATTGTTAAGGGATTAATTGCACTTTTGATAAGAGTCTATTCCGGCCATACTCCGGAGGAAATACTGGAGAATCCTCCCGATTTTTTCAGGCGAATTGGAATCGACAGTCATCTCTCCCCAACAAGAAAGAACGGCCTTTCGGCTATGATGAAACAGATTCAGATGTACGCTCTGGCTTTTAAAGCGCTTAATAAAAAAAACCAGGGCGACAATATTAATCAGCAGGGAGGTTGATATGAAACTGAATGTCAGTATCCTTTGTGCGGCAGTAATATTTATATCGTTCGGGTGTAACTCGGGAGAAAAAAACAACAGCTTGCAGAACAGTAATTTTGAGTTCGAGCAGACATATATTCCGCAAACAATCTCAGACTCAATCGACTGGGCAGGAACTTACAAAGGGATTCTGCCATGTGCCGACTGCGAAGGAATTGAAACAATGCTGGCAATTACCGAGGAGATGACTTTCCATATAAAAACAAGATATCTAGGTAAAGACGAAACAGTTTTTGAACAGAAGGGTAATTTTTTGTGGAACGAAGAGGGGGATAAAATCATAATAAACGAAAAAGGGGGTTATAAAAGAAGTTATCTTGTCGGTGAGGATTATCTTATTCAGCTTGATTTAGAGGGGAACAGGATAACCGGCGAGCTTGCCGACAAATACTATCTGAAGAAAGAAATTAGAAAGTAGTTTAGAAACATTGCTTTCTACAAATTTCTGTTTCCCAGCAGGTTTCTTACAAATTCGATTTCGTCCATATTGATTGTGTGACCCATTCCATTATAAATTCTTTTGGTAACATTCGCATTCATTTTTCTGAAAACATTTTCAGTTTCATTAACGCGTTCAACGGGAATGTGGGGATCAACATCACTGCAGCCGAGAAATATTTCAGAGTTATCAAAGCTCCCGCCGTAATTTCTAGGTGTGCCTGGCGGACCAATCAATCCTCCGCTTAGACCAAAAACGCCCCCAAACTTTGCGGGATTTCTTGCGGCATACTCCAGACTTAAACACGCGCCCTGAGAAAAACCGAGGAGGAAAATTCTATCGGTTGAAAAACCTTTGCTTAACAAATCATTTATAATGGAATCAATCAATTCGAGTCCGGAGGTTATTCCCGGTTCATTCATTTCTATTGGTGACAAAAAGCTGTAAGGATACCAGGTATTCATATTGGCTTGAGGTGCAATGTATGCAACATTTCCCAAACCAAGTTCATCAGCTATGGTTAAAATACTTTCTGCTGAAGCTCCGCGTCCATGAATCATTATCATTGAGGCGTCAGCATTTTCAAGCTTCTTCCCTTTATGATAAATCGGTTGATCCTGATGCGGTCCCTTTATTTTTTCCTTTTTATTCATCTATTGTAATAAAAATTGATCTTCTGAGTTTGCCGTCAATACTTTTTGTTTTATGACCCCGTCCTGAAACATCTTCAACTAAAAGTACGTCGCCGGATTTAAATCTTCTTCTTTCACCACTTCCATTTTCTATTTCTATTTCTCCGTCGAGGAGAATAATAAACTGTTTTTGAGGTGCCGGATGAAAGTCGTAATTATAATCACCGTCGGTTTCTCTAAACATTAGATCTTTTACTTTAATTTTATTCGAGAGCCGTCCAATCATTCCGTTATCAAATAATTCATAATCAATAATATCGAAATGCGTTTCGTTATCTTCGCCGGTATATAAACGAGTTACCTTCATAACTAATTCTGCTTTACAAAACTTTTGGTTCTCAGTGGAATTAGAATCTGCTCAATTAATTTTCTTTTCGGTTCATGCCAAGGCGGGAGCTTCAGCTCGCTGCCGAGTGAATCAAAGCTTTCATCAACCATAAATCCCGGACCATCAGTTGCTATTTCAAAAAGAATTCCTCCCGGTTCGCGGAAGTAGATCGAGTGGAAATAGTTTCTGTCAACCATTTCTGTCGGATGCAGTCCATATTCAATGACCTTATTTCTCCAGTTATTCTGCTCTTCATCATTTTCGGTACGCCATGCAATATGATGAACCGTTCCGGCACCGCTTAAACCGCGGGATGTATTTTCGTCTTCGTAAAGATCAATAAAGGCTTTGCTGGAATCCTTCCCGAAAGAATAACGCTTTGTATTCCCCTCTTTTGCTACAAAACTGGCGCCCATTACATTTTTTAGCAGTTCTTCAGATTTGTAAGTGCTCTTCAGATAAAAATTAATGCTGAAAAACTTTCTGATCGAATTCTCTGCGGGTATTTCTCCGTTATTCCAACCGATTATTTTATCAGCGTCCGGATCCGCAACAATTTCGATTTTCATTCCGTCGGGATCGAGAAGACTAATATATTTATAGCCGAATTTTTCAGACGGGCCGTCGAAATCCACAGCAAGATCCGCCAGCCTGTTGATCCAGAAATCGAGGGAACGGGATGGAACGCTGAAGCTGACGGTAGTTATTTCCCCGGTACCGCGTTTTCCTCGCCGCGCGTCCGGAAAAGGAAAGAAAGTAAGAATTGTTCCCGGAGAACCGACTTCGTCACCATAATAAAGATGATAAACATCCGGTGCGTCGAAATTTACAGTTTTTTTAATGAACCGCATTCCAAGAGTCTGAGTATAAAAATCGTAATTTGCCTGCGGATCGCCAGCCATTACGGTAATATGATGAATTCCGTTTATTGCCTTTTTCATTCTATTGTTCCTTTCTAACCGCGAAGCTTATCTAACAGCTCGTTAAGTGTCTTTACTTCTTCGCTGTTTAATCCTTTGAATAATTTATTGAAGCGGTCTTCAATTCTATCCATCTCTTTCAACAGGGCGAGCCCCTTTTCGTTTATCTTTACTTCAACGCGGCGCCTGTCATTTGGACAAATTTCTCTTTCAACAAGTCCCTTCTGTTTAAGTCGTTCAACCAGTCGGGAAGCGTCCGACATTTTATCGAGCATTCTATCTTTCAGCAGATTCACAGAAGCCGGATTGGGATGCTGTCCCCTTAATATCCGGAGTATATTGTACTGAGGCCCGGTAATTCCGAACTTCTTGAAATATTTGGACTGATGGTTCATAAACCAGCCGTGAGTATAAATCAGATTCACGGCCAGTTTATGAAAATCGTTTTTAAATTTCTTCTGAGTGATTTCTTCTTCCAATTTCATTATGATTTTTTAACCAATTGTAAATCAATTATTAATTCAACTTCTTTACCTACTACAAGCGCTCCGGTCTCAATAGCCGTATTCCATTTAAGGTTGAAATCGAATCTATTGATCTCACCGGTAACTTTAAATCCTGCTTTTGTATTTCCCCACGGATCTTTTACCATTCCGTTATATTTCACATCCAGTTCGACTTCTTTAGTGACGTCGCGGATTGTAAGATCGCCTACGAGTTTATACTTGTTGTCGCTAGCCTTTTTCATAGCTTTTCCTTTAAAGGTCATTTGGGGAAATTTTTCGGCGTTAAAGAAATCGTCAGAACGTAAATGCTTGTCTCTTCCGTCATTATCAGTAAATATGCTGCCTGTATTGACTGAAAAATCGATATTGGCTGTTGAAAAATCGTCCCCTTTGGTTGTAACTTTTGCATCATATTCTTTGAAGAAACCATCTACGTCAGTTATAACAAGGTGACTAACCGAGAATCCAACTTTAGAGTGGGATTTATCAATTCCCCAGTTTGTTTGAGCGGAAATTGCAGTTGCTGTGAAAATTAATAATGCTGCCAAAAGATTTGTTTTTTTCATTTTACTTCTCCTTTATATTAATAAATGATGTTGTCACGTTTAATGTTACAACATATAATATTGCGGCAGGGTTCCCTTACAAAAAATTATTTTTGATTATTGTGTTTTTGAATTAAAAACGCGGTTTTGGAGTAGGCTTTTTGAAATACCCTTTCAAAAAAGTAGTGTGGGAGGTGGTGGTGTATTAGTACCTGGGCCGGACCGACTACAAAAACCTTTTCAGCCTGTCAATATCATCATGTTTGCCCATAAGAATTAAAGCAGTGTCCGGCAAGAATTTGTAGGAAGCATCCGGAACCGGAACCATCTCATCATGCAGGATATTTTTAACTGCAATTATTGTCACATTGTATTTCTTTCTTAAATCAAGTTCGCCAATATTTTTTCCGATAAAACTATCCGGCAGCGCTATTTCAACTATACTATACTCGGGAGCCAGGGATATTTGATCTATAAGCGTGGGAATAGTCAGCTTTCTGGCAAGTCGAATCGCCGATTCTTTCTCCGGAAATATTATTTCTGTAGCTCCAATGGACCGGAATACTTCGCCTCTAAGTTCATTCATAGATTTTACTATAATCTGTTTTACCCCGATTTGTTTTAGATGAACGATTGTAAGTATCGTCGCCTCCATATAACTTTCACCCATACCTAAAATTGCCGAATCAAAACCTCCATCCACAAATTCATCCAGTGAGTTTTTATCCATCGCATCTACAACAACCGATTCAGTAACCAGGTTTTTAATCCGGTCAATTATTTTCTTGTCGGAATCAATTGCAAGTACCTGGTGACCCTGCTTTGCAAGTTGTACAGCAACGTTAAATCCGAAGGTTCCCAAACCAATTACAACAAATTGTTTCATTTTACTCTCCTAACCTGTTAAAATATTGCCTTGCGGATATGAATATTTAATAGACTTGATTTTTCCAATGAGTGAGTATCCGATTGCAAGTGGACCAATACGACCGACTATCATTGTGATTATTATTAATAATTTCCCTGAACTTGAAAGTGTGGGAGTAATTCCCATTGAAAGTCCAACCGTACCTAATGCCGAGGCGGTTTCAAATGTTACTTGAAGAAGTGAATAATTCTCGGTTACTAACAACAAACTAATTATTGTGATGAGATAAAAAAGAGATATAAATGTAATCGCAATCGCTTTATTAACCGTTGATTCGCCTATCGAGTGTTTGAACGCAGTTACTTCGTTTCTGTTAGTAATAACTTTTTTTAAGAACAGGATAACAATTCCAAAGGTGGAGGTTTTAATTCCTCCACCCGTGCTTCCCGGGGATGCGCCGATAAACATTAAAAGAACAAGAATCAGCAAACTTATTATCTTCATGCTTCCGATATCTACAGAATTAAACCCGGTTGTTGAAGAAGCAGATATTGTTTGAAATGATGCAGTAAGTATTCTATCCGAAACAGAAAAACTTTTACCATTACTCGCTTCGGTAAAGAATAAAATCACAGTTCCTAAAAACATCAAAACAAAAGTTACCACTAGTACTGTTTTTGTATGGTCGGATAATTTAACGGGTCTTTTTCCTTTAATTACATTTACGCAATATTCAAAGAGATCATACAAAACAAAGAATCCTATTCCGCCGGCAATGGTAATAATAGCAATAATAATATTTGCAGTAAGACTTCGGTAATACGCCATAAAACTATCCGCGTATAATGAAAAGCCGGCTGTACAGAAAGCTGATATCGAGTGGAAGATTCCGGAATAAGCTGCATTAACAAAATCTTGTTTATCAAGAAAAACTATAGTAAGCACCAAAGCGCCAACAACCTCAAAAGTTAGTGTAAAAAGGATAACAGCTTTGACGAATTTTTTAATTTCCAAGCCGCCCGGACGTGCAATCGATTCATTAAATATTTGTTTACCATTAAGAGAAAATCTATAGCCGGCAGATATGGCAATAAATGCAACAAATATCATATACCCCAAACCGCCAATTTGGACGATTATAAGTATTACAGTCTGTCCAAAAGTTGAATAATGTGTACCCGTATCAACAACACCAAGTCCCGTTGTACTTAGAGCTGATGCCGAGGTGAATAATGCGTCGAGAAAAGATGTACCGCTTTTATCTTGCGTAGAGAAGGGCATACAAAGTATAAGCGCCCCCAGCAATGCAATTACAACATATCCAATTGAAAGAAGCTGAACCGGTGTAATTCTTTTTTTCATTTCTTGTAGTTATAATACCAATTAAATGACAGGCTCTAAAATGTATTTTGGATTATGATTTCCAAATAATCCCGAAATTCCTTACAAAATCTTTATACCGGCCAAATTCTTTTTATACTTTCTTTACATACTTATTCAAAGTTTATAAATATTTTATGCCCGGCAATAATTTATTTACAGCACTTTAATAAACGGTTGATTAGTTTTAATAGCGCTGATACGATGGCTGTGTGTTTTAGATAATCATGGGAGGAAGGTCCGATGAAAAAAACAGACAACTACAAGCTAAATAATTCGTGGACAATCTCGCTTTATAGGGGATTTATTTCCCATTCAAAAAATATCTGGACCGCGCCATTATCCAAATACTTTCTTTCCGCACTAATTATATCGATTTCCGGATTCACCCTTAATTTAATAAGTCCACACGTTGGCTATCAATCAATCTCGCTTATATTTTTGTTTATTGTATCTCTTTTGCCGTTGCTAAAATTTAAGCCGGGACCGATATTTCTTGCCGCTGTTATGAGTGCTCTCATCTGGAATTTTTATTTTATACCGCCTTATTACACTTTCCGTATCGGCAAAGTTGAAGATGGGATGATGTTTATAATGTATTTTGTTATTGCTACTGTTTCCGGTTTACTCATTTCCAGAATACGAACACAACAGGTTTTAATAAACCAGAAAGAGCGAAGAACATCCGCACTTTACAATTTAACGCGGGATCTCTCTTCCTCCAGATCGCTAGATGAAGTTACCGCTTACGCCATAAACCATTTAAAATCAACTTTTCATGCGGAGGTTGTATTTATTTACTCCGGGAATGAAAAATATCTTAACGATAGAGCACATAATTCAAGTACATTTATTATTGATGATGCAGAGCGTAATATCGCACAGATCGCTCTTCTTAGCTCGGAAAAAGTTGGAAAGTTTACTCGGAATGTGTCCTCCATTTCACCGATTACATACCTTCCTCTGTTTACCACGAACAGGAATTACGGCGTTGCCGGCTTACTTTTTCCTGAAGGTTACACAATTGAGCCCGATGTTGAATCCCTGCTCGATACTTTTATTGCGCAAATAAGCGCCGCGGTAGAGCGCGAATATTTAACGGATTTAGCAAAGAATAATTTGATAATTGCCGAGTCAGAAAAATTATACAAAACACTGTTCGATTCAATTTCCCACGAGCTGAAAACACCAATCACCACAATCATTGGCGCAATAAGTTCGCTTAAAGACGATAAGATATTCAGCAACAAAAAGATTATCACTCAATTAATTGATGAAGCCGGCATTGCTTCAGAACGACTTAAACGTCTTGTTGAAAATCTATTAGATATAACGCGCCTTGAAAGAGGAAATTTAAAACTCAAGCAAGAGTGGCATTCAATTTCCGATTTAATAAATTCTTCCATCAGCAGAGTTGAGACAGAAAGTCAATCCCGTAAAATTAATTGTGATATTGGAGAAGAAATAGGGATGCTGAATTTTGATTATCCGCTTCTTGAACAAGCGCTAATAAATATACTTCACAATTCCATTGAATATACATCGTCCGAATGT
The DNA here is from genome assembly GCA_035362835.1 of Melioribacteraceae bacterium. NCBI lineage: Bacteria > Pseudomonadati > Ignavibacteriota > Ignavibacteria > Ignavibacteriales > Melioribacteraceae > Melioribacteraceae bacterium. The sequence continues at coordinate 1,226,477 of DAOSDY010000001.1, read as the reverse complement.
AAAATTGATGTTACGGCCAAAAGAAAATCCGATTTACTAATTATAACCATCTCCGATAACGGCATGGGTTTTCCAGAAAATGAAATTAAGAATCTATTTACAAAATTTTACAGGATCCCCGGAACGAAAGCGGGCGGAACCGGACTTGGTCTTTCTATCGCAAAAGGATTTATTGAAGCACACGGCGGTACAATAAAAGCTCAAAACCGTCCTGGCGGCGGCGCGGAATTTATAATTTCACTTCCAATAAATTCATAAACAATATGACATCGCAAAACGTAATAGCAGTAATTGATGATGAATCCCAGATAAGAAAAATATTATCGATTACACTCGAAGCAGAGGGATTCAAAGTTATTGACTCTCCGAGGGGCAGAGACGGAATTGTATCCGTTGCGAACAGCCACCCACAATTAGTTATTCTCGATCTTGGCTTGCCCGATGAAGATGGATTTACCGTTCTAAAAGAGATTCGCACCTGGTCCAATGTTCCAATAATAATTCTATCGGTTAGAAATTCGGAAGACGATATTGTTAAAGCCCTTGAGCTTGGGGCCGATGATTACGTTACCAAACCATTTAACACTTCGGAACTAATAGCCCGAATACGCGCAAACATCAGAAGAACACAGCAACCCGATAATCAATCTGTTATTGTTAATGGCAAAATTAAAATTGATATTTCAAAAAGACTCATCTTTAAAAACAACACGGAATTAAAAGTAACAAACACGGAATATCTCCTGCTTTTTCTTTTTTTTAGAAATCTTGACAAGGTCTTGACACACAATTTTCTTTTAAAGGAAATATGGGGGCCTGTTCATTCGGAGGATTCTCAATACTTAAGGGTATTTATAGGACAGATAAGAAAAAAGATTGAAGAGGATCCTGCTCACCCGGAATATATAATTACAGATTCCGGTGTAGGTTACAGAATGAAAATGATAGACGGAAAATAAAATCAAAAGGGACACTGTAACGTGCCCCTTTACAGTAATTATTTACCTGTCTTAATATTCGTTTCGGAATTTGCAAATTCCCAGACAGCGAGAAATCCCATTTTAATAATCTTCGTCATCTTCTCGAAATCAATTTTTTCAACATGATCGGTTGGCTGATGATAATCGGGATGCATTGCAGCCATAACTCCATATACCGGAATATCCTTAGCTGAAAATGATGAGAAATCCGATCCGCCCGAAGGACGCTTAGAGGGATTGAATCTGATCTCGAGGCCGAGATTATAATCTTTGTTTGCTTTATCAACAACTTCTTTGAGAGCCGGAAAATCTTCTGAATACTGGATTCCAAGTTTTACCCCCTTAGTATCGTCCTCAGAATTTCTTCCTATCATATCATAATTCAGATTAAGAATAAGGTCCTCCAGCGGTTTAAACTTGTTAACAAAGTATCTCGAGCCGAGCAGTCCTTTTTCCTCGCCAGTCCAGCATGCAAAAATAACGGTGCGTCTCGGCTTAACCCCCGATTCAGCAAAAGCCTTTGCAATAGTCATTACTCCCACAGTTCCGGATCCATTGTCGTCGGCTCCATTCCAGATGAAACCTTCATTAATTCCAACGTGATCGTAATGACCCCCAACTACGATAACTTCATTCGGGTTTTCTCCTTCAATCATGCCAAGGACATTTCTTCCTCTTACAACTTTTGTTTTAACATTTGTTTTAATAAATGCGCTCTTTCCTTTAATTTCTTTCGCGCCGGATTTGAGTTTTTCAGCGGCTTCCTTTTCATATTTTTTTATATCAATACCGCTTCCTTTCAATATCTCGTGAGCAATCCTTTCGCTTACCGTAATAACATTCAAGCCTGTACGTAGAGTATCCTCGGGTATTCCAATCCTGATGGACGTGCCCGCGGTTAATCTCTTATCGCGCTCATAAAACGGCGTATTGTATCTAAACGGATAATTAACAACAGCGCCCTGAGTCATATCCGCACCGATATTATAGTCGATTACTCCAACGGCTCCGAGCTTCTCAATAATATCATTCCGTGAGCGCAGGTAACTCATGAGCATCATTCGATCGTTAAGTTTCAGTTTTTTATAAGCCGCCGAACTTGTATCGCGCATACCCGGTATTCCCGATATCCGGAAAACAATCTTTCCTCTAACATCCACACCCTTAAAGTCATCATACCCGGCTTCTTCGCTTTTAAATCCGTATCCGACAAATACGATTGGACTTTCCAATTCAACTCCAACCCCAGAAGGAGTAAGTGAAAAATCCGTTCTATAAGAAAAAGTTATTCTTTTCTTAGAGACGCCGTCATTTACTGCTATACCGAAGGTTTGATCGTCAACCGGTTCCGAAGCAAGAAAATTAATATTCTGGAAATATGATCTCGTTCCCTGCGGAGCGGATGACTGACCCGGCAATTGAAACTGCGCCCTTCTACCGCGTCCTGCCTGAGCATATTCAAAATCGCCTGCCGGTTTAATTCCATACAATTTGAACAAGCCGGCAAGGTAATCGCCGGCAAGGAATTCCCCCTTCGTGGTTGCCTCTCTTCCCTCCATCCAGTCGGATGCAAGAAATTCGAGCTGCGCCTGAATTATCTCCTTATTAATAGTTGCAAGACCTTTTTCAACAGACGTGGTCTGCCCAAACGATACCGAAAAACCCGATAAAATAACGAATAGTGAAAAAATAGATTTTGCTGTTTTCATTTATTCCCCGTTGTTTAAGTGAAATGAATTTCAATATTAGAGGGTTCCAGCCAATTATTGGTTTAATTATGTGTGCTGTTTTATAAGACCGACATCCGGGCATTGATTACATTCGAATTGCAGTGTAATATGTTCGATCCCGAATTTATCGTGAAGGCGCGACTCGATTTTTAATCTTAGCGAATCGCTTTCACTTATCTTCATATCATTAACATTTACATGGGCTTCAAGATGAATATCCCCGTCGCCAACCATCCACAGGTGAATATGGTGGATGTCCTGAACCTCTTCAAATTTTTCCACCTCTTTTTGAATCTCCTCAATCTTAATACCTGTTGGTGCTCCTTCCATAAGTACATGAAGCGCCTCCCCAAGAATAACAAAACTCTCTTTTATTATATACAGGCCTATTAATATTGTTAGAAGCGGGTCAATCCAGTTTATCTTCCAGACGGCGATTGCAATTCCTCCAACAACGACAGCAACGGAAGAGACAGTATCTCCCAGCAGATGAAGATACGCCGACCGGATATTCATACTCGAACGCGAATCCCTTTTAAGAAGAAGCATTGCGGCCAGATTTGCGGCCAGACCTATTGCTGCAACAATCCCCATAATGCCGGGATTAATTTCACCCGGCTCCAGAAATCTTTTAAAAGCTTCATAAAAAAGATAGATGCAGATCCCGATCATAGTGGCAGAATTGATCAGCGCAGCTAAAATCTCCGCGCGTTTAAGTCCGAAGGTGTGTTTATGAGAATTTTCCTTCGATTTTAATTTTAGAGCAATATAGCTGATTATTATCGAAATACTGTCGCTGAAATTGTGAAGCGCATCGGATATAAGCGCAAGGCTTCCGGAAATTATTCCGCCGATTAATTCCGCAATAGTAATTATAAAATTGAGCATTATTGTCAGAATCAGCCGGCCGCCCGTCGAATTTATATTCCCGCTATTATTGTGTGAATGACCGTGTGCCAAATAAATTTTAGGACTATTATTTATTAAATTAATGTTGTCTTTTACAAAAATGTGAATGATCGAGATGAAAAACAAATTCTATACTGATTGGGATCTTGAAAGAATTAAGTCTAGCCGAAGGAACGACGACTACCGTTCTCCATTTCAGATCGACAGAGACCGGATTATTCACTCCTCGGAATTCCGACGGCTTCAGGGAAAGACACAGGTCTTCCTGCCTGGTGAATACGATTTTTACAGAACCCGGCTTACGCATTCTATAGAAGTCGCTCAGATCGGCCGGTCTATATGCAATTATCTACGCTCCTCGTGTGCCGACTGCCTGTCGGACGAATTCTACGTTGATCCCGATCTTGTAGAATCGATCTGTCTTGCTCACGACCTCGGGCATCCGCCGTTCGGACATGCGGGCGAAAGAACTATAAACAAATTAATGAATGCTTACGGCGGGTTCGAGGGAAATGCACAGACACTTAGACTGATAACAGAAACGTTTTACAGGTCCGAGGACTCCAGGCGCGGAATGAATCCCACAAGGGCTTTTCTTGATGGAATTCTGAAATACAAAGCGCTATTTAAAAATTTCAAAAATCCTGAAAATCATTTTATATACAACGATCAGAGAAAATACATTGAGTTTGTTTTCGGGAAGAAGGGTTACAGCCGGGATTTTTCCACTCCCAAAGAATTAAATAAATTCAGAAGCATCGAGTGCCAGATAATGGATTGGGCTGATGATACAGCCTACGCCGTTAACGACCTTGTAGATAGTATCTCCGGGGGATTTATAACAATTGCAAAACTGGTTCAATGGCAGAAACAGAATAACCTTAGCGATAATCAGAGCGAGATTGTAAATGAAATGATTGAGTGGATTAAGTCCGGTAAATTCAAACCGAAATTCGGTATTCAAATCGGCGACTTTGTAAAAGCCTGCAGCCTTAGAAAAAGAAAAACGTTCCTTGATAACCTTACAAACCGTTACAGCCTCGAACTTAAAATTTCAAAAAACGTCTTTGAAAAGGCCGAATTATATAAAAGAATTTCAGTTGAGCTGGTCTTCCGTTCCCCGCAGCTTCATCAGATGGAATATAAAGGGAAATATATGATCGGTAAAATGTTCGATCTGTTCAAAGAGAACTATATCGATTCTACCGGAAAAATGAAACTGTTGCCGGAATTTACAGACAGGATAATACGCGGAGAAAAAAACAAGGTTCAAAGAGCCCGGCTTGTTTGCGATCAGATAGCCGGAATGACCGACTCGTATGCTATGCGAACATACAGGCGCCTGTTCGATCCCGACTACTCTTCTATTGCTGATTTAGTATAACAGCGATTGGTGATTGTAGTTGATGATTTTACTGAAGGCTGCGCAATACTTCTTTTACATCGGCGCTGTTTTCAAAAAATCCGATCAGTTTGTTCAAAACATCATCTACAATTGAATCCGGGCAGGAAGCTCCGCTGGTTACGGCAATAACAACCGGTCGATTTAAAGGGAGAAAGTTTTCGGTTATCCTTTCAGAATGCGTGGAAAGGTCGTAATGCAAAATCCTGCTGTCCGATATAATTTTATCCGCTTCCGAAACAAAGTAGGTCGGGAATTTATCCTCCAGCAATTCGACAAGGTGCGACGTATTGGAACTGTTATATCCTCCCACAACAATTGCCAGGTCTGCTTTCTCATTCATTAAACCCAATGTTGCCGACTGATTGTCGTTAGTTGCGTAGCAGAGGGTATCCCGTGTATCAGCAAAATGTTTTTTAATATTTCCCAGACCGAATTTTTCAATCATTGTTTGCCGGATTAAATCTGCAATGGCCTCTGTTTCGCTCGCAAGCATTGTCGTTTGATTTACAACTCCCACCTTGATCAGATCTTTTTCAACATTAAACTCATTTGAATATTTCCCGCGAAAAAACTGATAGAACCGGTCTGTTGGAAATTCACCCGAAATAATTTTGCACAAAAACCGGGTTTCTTCAATATCCCGGACAATTACGGATGGAGAGTTCAGCGTGCTGTGAGAAAAAGTTGCTCTGGTTTCTTCGTGTTTATGTTTGCCGTGAATAATAATCGTGTAATCTTCCTTGCCGATTGATTCGGCGCGGTTCCAGACTTTTTCTACAAACGGGCATGTCGTATTATATTTAACCGTATCAATTCCTTTTTCTTTAAGAAGATTCTCTATTTCGATAGTTGTTCCGAAGGCCGGAATAATCACAATATCATCTGAATTTATTTCGTTCCACGGAATAAACTGCTTGCCGTAATTATCCATTATAAATTTAATTCCACGGCTGTTCAGGTCTTCATTCACATGGGGATTGTGAATCATTTCGCTCAGCAGAAAAATCCGTTTACCCGGATTTTCATTAATAGTCCTGTATGCAATCTCAATAGCGTTTTCAACGCCGTAGCAGAAACCGAAGTGGCGGGCGATCAAAAAAACCACGGGGCCGAAATCGAGCCGGGTAGGTTTAAAATCTTTTTTCCTCGGATCTTCATTCTTTCGAAGCTCTTTGATTTGAGAAATAATCGAGCTTTTATAGTGTGCAGGGATATCGAATTTTTTCATTTTCTAATATTAATTGACTTTAAAACAGAACACATTTAGCTTCGAAAAAATTCACATGCTGCTTTTTATCTGTTTTTCAAGGAAATCGACCTGAGAAAAAAACGAATCCCAGTTTTTATCGGTTCTTCCTACTTCGCGGCACTTTTCAATTGTTCTAAGAGCATCTACATACTTTTTCTGTGCAAAAAGAATTTTTGCTTTAAAGAAATAAGAAACATATCCGCCCCCGTACAATACAGCTTTATCGGCCCAGCCAAGAGCTTCGTCCAGAAATACTTCCTTTTCGGCTGCAAATTTAACGCAGGCATTATATACAGAAGGATCCTGAGGACTTTTATTAATCGCTTCTTTCATTTTCAGATAGGCCTGGCTTGCTAAATCGGATGTAACATTAAAAGAGATCTGAATATTTTCCCAGTTCATTAATACAAGGCACGAAGCATCGGAGATTTCGGAAAAACAGAACTGAAGCTGTTCAACAAATCGGGATTGGGCCGGTTTTACGGAAAACCTGATGTAATCGTGCTCGGGCTTATAACTTAATCCCCAAATTTTAGAGTCGTTGTTTAAAATCAGTATCCAATCTCTTTCTGTAGGAATTATAAAGAAGGAATAGATTCCAGCTGCAACTTTATTTCCAGCAATTGTTACATCGGTAGTAAACTGTATTGTGGTTGCCTCGTTTGCTCCAGCTCTCCAGACTTTATCGTACGGTACCAGGGCGCCCCAAATTTTTCTGCTGTGAACCGAAGGACGGCTGTAATTTATTGTGATTGTTGTATATCCGAACATCTGCGAAACGGTTGCCTGGGGACTTACCCTGGGTGGTTCGAACTGGGCAGTCACTGTTAATACGAACAGAAAAAATAACGAGATCGTTAAATACTTTTTCATTTCATTATCCCGACTAAATTTATTGATTTTCGCGGTGTATAAACCGTTGCTGAAAGTTAATGAAAGACGGCAAACAAATCTAATCATTAATATTTCTATATATTGTCGAACCTTTTACTAAACATTTTGTGGGCGGATAAAGTCAGCTTGGCGAGATGTTGGAATAACTCTTTGTCGTATTCCTTAAAATTAAAACACGATTTCCCCTGCATTCTTTTTTTAAGAGGAGAGGGAATTTCCTTTACAAGCTCCGGATACATATAAACCGGCATCAGATGGTAACTAACATAATTCTTCTTAATATGAAGCGAGGCGAACCAGAGCTCTTTCTTAAACTTTTCTGAATAGGGTCCGATTAAATAATAATTTTCCTTACCTTCGTCTTTAACGTTCATCCCGTTTTCAAATTTTTTCAAAATCTTTTTCAGCTCGGTATAGACATTTAGGAATTTATTTCCTGAATTCATTGTGATTTCCCTCTCCGGTTTGTAATAATCAAAAAGGGCTGATAAAATCAGCCCCTTTAAAGATTACTTAATTAAAATCATTTTTTTCACACTGTTAAAACCGCCGGAAGTCAACCGGTAGAAATAAACGCCGCTTGACAATTCTCCCCCGTCAAATTCATAGGAATATTTTCCAGCAGTGAATTCGTTGTTTATCAGTTCTTTCACTTCTCTTCCGAGCGAATCGAATATTTTTAATGTTACATGCTGCAATTCAGGTATCGAAAACTCGATCTTAGTAACCGGGTTAAATGGATTGGGGTAATTCTGATTAAGAAAATATTCCGACGGCAGTTCGTCAATTTTGTTAATTGATGCCGCAATTTGAACAGGTATTTTATATAGCCCGAATGGAACTATGCCCGCCGAAAAATGATAAAGGAACGCGTAAGAAGAATTTATTGCCAGGTTGTAAGTTTCAACCTGATTACCGGGGGGAAGTCCAGATCCAACTTTCTGCCATGAATCACCATTATTATCGGACTGATATACATCCTGGTTCCCGTCAGCAAGAACAATTGAAATAAACAAACTGTTACCACTGCTTTGAATCTCCCTTATGGTGGGTGGCTGATTAGACATTAACGGAAGGCCTGTCTGAATTTTTACCCAGCCGCTTAAATTTTCGGGCATTCTAACCAGCCCAACATTTGAGTAACCGAAGAAATACCCATTGAAATAATATACACCCCGCAGTTTTCCCGATACGGAAAGATCGGGATTTAATTGAGTCCATGATGTTTTGGCCTCGTTCGATACAAAAGCGCCGTCGATCGTACATGTATAAAGCCACCTGCTTCCGGACGACGCTATGTCAGTCCCGCCCAGTATTTTAACATTATCTACAACAACCTCTGTCCACGAATTGCCCTTATCGGAGGATTTAAAAAATGATGATCGGTCCGTTACCGCAAACAGCTCATTGCTGTTAAAAGTAAGGTTAATAATATTTGCATTTGCCGGAGGTGTTATTTGAGAGGATGTTTGCGCCCAATTCGCTCCATTATCGTTTGAAAAGTAGAAAGCATAGCGGTTGCTGCTTTGCAGGTAGACCATAGCTACAATGCTTGTTCCCGCGCTAACCATATTTTTTACCGTAGCTTGAAATGAGGATGTTATCTCGGTCCAGGTGTCACCGTTGTTTGAGGACCGGAAAGTCTGTGTCCCATAATGAAATAAATAGTTTCCGTGCATCATGAGCTTTCCGGTATTAGAAAGATTCCTTTCGAGTATTTTCTGCCACTGAGCATTTACAGGCGAAATAATCAACATAAAAAGGACTGCGAGAATACTTACTTGGTTTTTCATCTTCTTACCCGACAATTTTTAAGTTAACAAAAATAAAATTATTAAATTTTTTCAACAGTTAATATTCAATTCTATCATCAATTATCCTCAAAGTCATTTCTGTTAGAAATGCAACTAATTCGCTATTTCATTTATTACTTTATCAGCATCATTTTTTTTACATCACTGAAATTTGCCGTACTCAGTTTGTAGAAATAAATTCCGCTCGACAGATTCGATCCGTCAAATTCAAAACTGTAGCTGCCCGCACTTAATTCCCGGTTTACCAAGTAGGTTATTTCTCTTCCGGTTAAATCATATATTTTCAGCGAAACTAATTGTGTTGTCGGAATTGAAAAGCTGATTCTTGTCGCCGGATTAAACGGATTAGGATAGTTCTGTGATAGAGAGAATTCTGTCGGGAGCTCTCCGGAATTTTCTTCTATAGACGAGATTACATCCGACAAGTTTCTTTTATATACTGTTCCCGATGACGAGGCGGCATACAGGAAACCTCCGTCGATTATAATTGATCTGATACTCGTGCTTGACGGTAGGCCGGTGTTGATTTCGCTCCATGAAGACCCTGCGTTACTTGTTTTGAAGACACCTCCGTTTTCGGTACCCGCAAACAGAACCTCACCGCTAACAGCAAGAGCGTTTACATTCCTGTATGTCAAACCAGTGTTTACGGTTTTCCAGTTTTTCCCATCATCCGTTGAAAGAAAAACTCCATCCAAAGAGCCTGCATAGAGATTTTTTCCGCCTGAAGAATTCGGGGTTTCTGCAAAAGCTTTAATTGTCGTGTTCGAAGTAACTACACTCGTCCAATTTAACCCGTCATTGGTTGAGCGGTATATGTAAGGTCCGATCCCTAGAAGCAGCGATGAATCTGTTCTATACAGGGCGTTTGCAATGTTAGAAATAGCAAGTACATTACTCCAGCTTGAGCCCCCATTTAAAGATGTAAATACGCCACCGCCTCCAGAGCCGGCAACAATGTTATTGCCCGAAAAAATCAAAGCGTATATATAGGGCACGTTTATTCCGCTTCCGGCTGTACTCCAATTGTTTCCGTTATCGCTTGAGATAAAGACACCGTTACCATATGTACCTGCTAATATTTGACTTCCGTTTCCAGCAAGAGAATATACTTTTAAATTAGTAAGGCCTGCATTACTCTGACTCCAGTTCTGATCAGCATTATTAGACACATAAACACCGCCGTCAACGGTTCCCACAATTAACGCGCTTCCGTTTTTAATCATGGTTCTTATTTCCTTACCGAAAGAATTGTTAAGCTGTGTCCATTGCGCATTTATCAGACCGGAAATTAACAACAGGGTTAAAAGTGTTCTTGTATAAATTTTTTTCATTTATTTTCTCCTTATTTAATTAAAATCATTTTTCGCGATTGACTTAAAGGCCCCGCATTCAAACGATAAAAATATATACCGCTCGACAAACCGGATCCATTGAAGTCAAGGCTGTATAAACCTGCGTTTAACTCCTGATTTATTAAAGATAAAATCTCTCTACCGGTTACATCATAAACCTTCAACGAAATAAATTGACTAGAAGGAATTGAAAAGCTGATCTTTGTTGTCGGATTAAACGGATTTGGATAGTTCTGCAATAAAGCAAATTCTGAAGGTATTGTTCCTGATGATTGAATGCTTGTGGGATTTTCACTTGTCCCATCGCCACTTGACCAGGTCACCTGCTCAATTTGAACGACTCCGGTATTCGACTGATTTTCTTTAACAGAAACTGTAACGGTTTCACCAGTCCTGGTTAAGAACTGATAGTTAACGGTCGTTGTTGTTGATCCCTGCTGGGTTGTGATTGATGTTGTTTCTTTCAACCGAAGACAGCTCAGCAGCTTTCCCCCCGGTAATTTCATTTGACCGTAAGCATCCACAATATAACTTCGGTTAACCGTGTTAGTAAGCGTCGTTGTAAACTCCCCGAATTGAGTTTTAACAACCGAAATTACTTCCTGCTGGGTCTGTTGTGAATTCGTTGAGTTAAATGTTAAAGGTAAATTATATAATACCTGAGCGGGATTGTATTTTATTTTTGTTGTTGTTCCGGCCGAAGCAACATTGGTTCCGGTTCCATTCAATAGATAAGATGAGGTTACTGAATTATAAACCCATGTGTTTGAAGTAGTCCCCATGTAAGTATTTTCGGAGTTGGATGCAAAGCCGGCTCCGCTAAAATCTGAAACATACGCTGACGAACCGACGGTTTTACTGGTGGTTACAAACGTATGTGTAGAAACAAGGTTACTGAAATCCCAGCTTGAGGCCCCGGTTGTTCCGATATCAATTGTTTGTGTGTTCTCATCCCAGTAGGTAGTATAGGATCTGCCGAGAGCCAATACCAAGCTAACGTCGGAAGCAGAGATTGAAATTTGTGAATTCGCGGTTGTTAGGTAAAGTGTAAATAAACAGAATAATGTATAGGCTTTTTTCATAAATAGTCTCCTTTAATTAATAAATACAGGTTTGATTGAGAAAACATTATTAATCAGCTCTTTAGAGATTTTGTTTGAATTGAAGTCGGTTTTATTTAACCGGCAGAATATGGATTACCGGAGCGACCATTTACTGATTGAGCGCTTTGAAAAAATACAAAAAGTCCTATTATTAACAATGGGGGTATTAAGAAAAAAAATAAAAGATATCAGGAGCCCTTTAGATTGTCGAGAGCGCTTTGATAAAGCAGAACATACTTCTCCGCCGATCTCTTCCAGGAATAATCTTTATTCATTCCGTTAAGTTGAATTTTCCGCCAGACATCCTTGAGTTTAAAATCATTAACGGCTCTCTGTACAGAGTGAATAAGGGCGTTGGCTGTATAATCCTGAAAAGAATATCCAGTACCTATCTCTTTGCCTTTGGCCAGGAATTCATTCCAATCCTGCACGGTATCTGCCAGACCTCCTGTTTTCCGGACGACAGGAACCGTTCCGTATTTGAGTGAATAGATCTGGTTAAGTCCGCATGGTTCGTAATAAGAAGGCATAAGAAAAATATCCGCACCGGCTTCTATCAGATGGGAAAGCTCGTTATTGAATCCGAAATAGACCGAAACTTTATCGGGAAAATGATTTTTCGCGTGCTGAAACATTTCCTCGTATTTGTATTCGCCGCTACCGAGTATGATCCATTGAGCCTCCAGTTCCATAAGGTGGTTTAAAGCATAAGCAATGATATCCAATCCTTTCTGTGCAACGAGTCGGGATACAATACCAATAACCGGAACATTCTCATTAAAGCGAAGATGAAGATGCTCTAAAAGAAATTTTTTGTTTTTTATTTTTCCTGAAAGGTCGTCTATTGAATACTTGTGAGGGATAAATTTATCATTTTCCGGATTCCACACATTATAATCGACACCGTTTAATATTCCGGAAAAGTCTCTTATCCTGAATGATAACGGAACCTGCATGCCATATCCATATGCTGGTGTAAGAAGTTCCCGGGCATACGTTTCGCTTACAGTATTAATTGCATGGGCAGAATAGATGCCGGTTTTCAAAAAATTTACACCCCCCTCATATTCTCCTATCCCGCCGTGTAAATAATATTTTTCTTTCATCTCCGCTTTAGCAAAAGAACTTTTTGCAAATTGTCCCTGATAGGCAATGTTATGTATTGTAAGAACCGCGGCTGTGGTGTCGAACATTCGATCCCACGAATAGTTGTCCCTCAACAGCAAAGGAATTAATGCGGTCTGCCAGTCGTTGCAGTGAATAATATCCGGCGCCCAACCGATGCGTTGTAAAACTTCTATTACTCCTTTTTGAAAGAGAATAAATCTTTCGTCTTCATCAAAATCATTCGTGTAGATTCTGAACCGGTGAAAAAAATGCGGACAGTCTATAAAATAAACTTCTACCTTAGAGCCCGGCAACAATGCTTTGTGAACGTGGGTCTGGTGAACTCGTCCGTCAACACGAACAGGTATTTCCCCGATATCCCACTGATAGTGAAGACCGTGTTCCGCCTCGCCGAAAGTATTGTATTTAGGCATAAATATTTTGATCTCGTGGCCAAGAAGCGCAATTTCTTTCGGAAGTGATCCGGCCACATCAGCAAGGCCGCCTGTTTTTGCGTAAGGGAAAACTTCGCTCGATATAAAAGCAATTTTCATCAGAAACCAGATATATTAGTGAAACAAAAATAATTAAAGAAATTCGAAATTGCGGTCCTCTGTTTTTTACAATCAGATCAGGATGATTTAATTCTTACATCCACCGCATAGTAATGTCCGTCTCCGTCCAGTATTAAAGGATTGAAATCGAACTCGGTTATATTCCCGCTCTCTATCATCATTTCGGCTGACGATTTGATTATTTTCCTCAGCGCGGGTAGGTCGGCGGGTTTTTCTCCCCTTACGCCATTTAAAATTTTTCCGATTCTGGTTTCGAGAATCATTTCTTCAATATCGGCTTCAGAAATATAACACGATCTGATAGAGGTATCATCAAAGGCTTCAACATATTTTCCTCCCGAACCGAACATAATAACAGGTCCGAAGGAAGAGTCTCGAAAACCTCCTATCAACAGCTCATGCTTTGTCTCTATAAAAGGTTGAATCAGGAACTCTTCAACAAAAAATCCTTTTGCCGAAAAGCCGGATCCAATTTCTTCTGCTGCATTAATCAGTTCGCGGAGGTTGCTGATATTCAATCTTACCGCATTCAGCTCCGTTTTGTGAATTACACCGGGGCCCAGACCTTTAATAACAACCGGGTAAAAATTTATGGCGGCATTTTTAAGATCTTCTGGTTTAACAAGAAGGTTATTTACAAGAGGAATTTCATACTCTTCGGCAAGGCGGGCGATATCTTTCTGGGACAAATACCCTTGGCCCGATGTATTCTTTTCTCTGTCTCTCCTGTTAATCAAATCAAAATATTCTTTTCCGAATTGATGAAATTTTTGTTTACCCTTATTGTAAAAAAACATGTTCGATATTATCTCGGCGGGATCTTCCGGATTTCTGAACAACGGTAGTCTCTTTTCGGATTCAACTCTATACTTGTCCCAGAACTCCGGCAGGGGCATTACAACCTGAAGAACCGGTTTTTCGCTTTTAACCGAATAGACGCTTTCAATCACTTCCAGAGGTGAAACCATAACGGGTTCTACAAAGATCGAAATTACCGCATCAACGTTTTCGTCCGACGCAACTAGCTCATTTACCTTTCTGTAAATTTCCGCTGTTCCTCCCGGCAACAGGTCAACCGGATTGGATACACTCCCCTCGGGATGAACTACCTCTCTAAGTTTTTTTCGCGTTTCTTCTGAGAAAGTGGCGAGTATTAGTCCCTCTTTTTCAATTTTATCAACACAGAGGATTGCCGGTCCGCCGGCATTTGTAACAACAGCAATTGAATTTCCTTGCGGAATCGGGAAGTTCTCAAATCCTTTTGCCGTATTAAAAAGTTCGTTCAGGTTTTCTGCGCGGATGATGCCCGACTGTTTAAGAAGCGCTTCTGTTATTTTATCGTTGCTGCTAAGCGCGCCGGTATGAGAAGAGGCGGCCTTCATTCCGCTCTCGGTTCTACCGGCTTTCAATATAATAGTCGGCTTTGTTACCTTGCCAAGCATGAACGGAAGAATAAATTCTTCGCCGTTCACAAAGCTTTCCAGATAAAATGTAAGCGTCTTAATGTTTTTATCGTTCTGCCAGAACTCTAAAATATCATTCTCGTTGATATCGGCTTTATTGCCGACACTTATAAAATGAGCAAACTTAATATCAGTTTCGCGCAACGAGTTAAGCACCGCGGCGCCGAGTGCTCCGCTTTGGGAAAGGAATCCGATTGCGCCGGTCTCCGGTTTTTCTGCTACAAACGTTGCGTTTAGTTTTACATCGTCAAGCGTATTTATTACGCCCATGCAATTTGGTCCAACCATTCTGGCGCCGTGAGATTTTATTTTAGCGATAAGTCTATTTTCAACCTCTTCTCCTTCTTTACCGATCTCTTTAAAACCGGCGGTAATCAGAATTATTGAACCGGTGGTTTTCATGAGTAGGGCGTCGATCGTTTCCTCAGCAAATTGTTTCGGCACAACTACAATTCCAAGATCTATTGGATTTGTAATTTCATCAATCGAACGGTAACATTTAAATCCAAGAATCTCCCCGGCCTTCGGATTAACCGGAAATATTTTTCCCTTATAACCGTAATTTTTAATCGTTCTCAACAATTCATAACCAATGCTTTTTTCTTTTGTCGAAGCGCCCGCCACACAAATAGTTTCTGGATAAAAAAAACTTGAAATGTTTTTCATACAATTCCCAATAATATTCTTGATAACCAAACGTAAAAATATTTGATTCAAAAATAACTATTTATGAGCTTTGGAATGAACTAATAGTTTGCGTTTATAGCCCAAGCCAGTTTCTTATTATTGCTTCTCCATGAGAAGTCATAATTGATTCGGGATGAAACTGAACACCATTAAGATCAAGCGTTCTGTGCGAGATGGCCATTATAATACCTTCGTCTGTTACAGCTGTTATTTTGAGCTGTTGCGGAAAATTCTCCTTTGAAACAAACCACGAATGATACAAGCCGACATTAATCACTTCGGGAAGCCCTTTGAAGAGGCGCCCGTTTCGGTCGATCACCCTGGCAGGCTTTGAAATTCCGTGGACAACATTATTAAAATTTATAAGCTTGGCGCCGTAAAACTTCCCTATTGCCTGGTGGCCAAGACAAACACCAAGGATGCTTTTTGTACCGGAATATCTTTCCAGGATTTCGAACATTGCGGGAAAATCTTCCGGAAGCCCCGGTCCGGGAGTAAACAATATTTTGTCGAATCCGGCAACTTTTTCTATCCTGAGCTCATTGCTCTTTTCAACCGCGCATTCACATACACCGATTTTTCTTACAAGTTCTACGAGATTGTAAGTGAACGAGTCATAATTATCCACAACCAGCAATTTCATTTGAGAGATTTTTATAAATTAGTTACGGCTAATATAAACTTAACAATGGAAAATAGAACCACCGCCATAAATTTAATGAACCGTCTGGGGACTTTAAAAATCCCCTTCCTGTTTATTATCGATTTCGAGATGAAAAATCCGGTCATAATCGAACTCGACAAAGTGAATAAAAATAAGATTAAGTACCGGTTAAAAAATCTGTCGAATTATAACGATGATTCTGTTTTAAACTCAAAACTCGATTTTAAAATAAAGCCGATTTCATATAATGATTACGTTGATTCTTTCAATGTTGTAATGAAAAACATTCTTGCGGGCAACACATATCTCTGTAATCTTACTTTCCCGACTCAAATAGAATCAAATTATTCGCTTAAAGAACTTTTCTTTATCAGCAGGGCAAAATATAAACTGTTTTTTGAAGACCGGTTTATTGTTTTCTCGCCGGAGAGCTTTGTCAAAATAAATGACGGAAGAATTTATTCTTTTCCCATGAAGGGAACAATCGATGCATCAATTCCCGATGCTGCCGAAAAAATCCTCGGCGATGGGAAAGAACTGGCCGAACACAATACAATTGTTGATTTGATAAGAAACGATCTCAGTATAATAGCAACAGATGTGAGAGTTGAAAGTTTCCGGTACATTGACAAAATAATTACGAACAAGAAGAATCTGCTGCAGGTCAGCTCGAAAATCAGCGGCAGACTGCCGGGTGATTACAATTCGCGAATAGGGGAAATTATTTTTAAGTTACTGCCCGCGGGTTCTATCAGCGGTGCGCCAAAGAAAAAAACAGTCGAAATAATTAAATCGGCTGAGATTTATAACCGGGATTACTATACCGGTGTATTCGGAATCTTCGACGGCTTAAACCTCGATAGCGCTGTGATGATACGGTTCATAGAGAAAACCGGTGACCTTTTTTACTTTAAAAGCGGCGGCGGTATTACTTTCGCAAGCAAGCCGGAAAACGAATATCAGGAGTTAATTGATAAAGTATATGTCCCTATTATTTGAGACAATTAAAGTTAAAGATGGTGCTGTACAGAACATCCGTTACCATAACGACCGGTTTAATTTATCGCGCAGGAACCTCTTCAATATTGATCAGACTGTATATCTTGAGGAAATCATCAAGGTCTCTGCAGATTATTCCGCGGGTGTATGCAAGTGTAAAGTTGTTTATGATTCTTCGATCAGAAGCATAAGTTTTTCTAGATACATTATTAAGCCGGTCAACCGATTAATCACGGTTGAGTGCAACGATATTGATTACGGATATAAATATTCCGACAGATCCCGGCTGGAAGAGCTTATTACGCAGGCCGACTGCTCGTTTGACGAAGAAATTCTGATAATTAAAAACGGACTGATTACCGACACGTCATATTCAAACGTTGCTCTGTTTGACGGTAAAGATTGGATCACCCCATCAACACCTCTTCTATCTGGAACCCGGCGCGCAAACCTCCTGGAGAGAAAAATTGTAAGAGAGGGTGAAATCAGGATTATTGACTTAAAGTATTTTGAGAAGATAAAGCTCTTTAACGCAATGCTGGATTTTGATGAATGCCCTGTTTTACCAACAATGAATATAGAAAGAATATGACTCTGTATAAGTCTTCTTTTTTATTTCTCCATGTATTTCCAGTTTCTCGGTTTTCCTCCGGCTATCCAATCTACCGCGGTTGATATTCTTTTGCTGCGTGTTTCTTCGGTTTTTGCCTCGGTTATCCATTCAATATATTCTTTTTTATGAGATGGGCTGAAATCTCCGAAGTTCTTTATTGCGGATCTTTTTTTCTTTAGGGCTCTTATAAAATAATCGGGCACAGCAATTTCTTTTTTTGACTGAATCGATTTCCTCGGGGGAAGTTTTACATCTTCATCATTAAGTTTTTTCGCCTCTTTTATATACGAAATCAGAATTTTATCCTTCGGCAAATCTTTAAGCGAGGTGATTCTGCCCAGGTGCCCCATTGAAGATTCCGACCTTGCGTTTTCAACCAGCTTTTTATCTTTCATAAGAGAGGCCTTCCAGAAACTGAACGCGCAATGCTGCTTGAATGAAGCCATGCTGCACATCATCCCCTTATAATCGAAATGAGGAAAGCCCCATTTCACGGTTTCTTCAACTTCGGGACAAGCTTTATGTACAAGTACTCTGAGGTGCTCTAAAATCGGTCTGCTAAATTCCTGCGACTTAGCAATATAAGCATCAACCCGCGGATCGTATTTACCCATAACACATTTCCTTTCTCTAATATGTAATTTTAAGATATGGATCGTTATTTTAACTATCAAATAAATAAGGGTTGTTGATGATTTCTCAGCTCTATAAAAACACCCTACTAATACTGATCTTAATTGGTGTTTCCGCTTGCTTTAATTTTGTTTATTCAAACGAACGTGCAGATATAATTGTTTCAAAAGACGGGAAAGGTAATTTCAGAACAGTAACAGAGGCGCTTAACTCTGCTCCTGCGCAGAACATCAAAACATTCGTCATCCTCGTAAAGAACGGTACTTATAACGAAAAATTGTTCATAACAAAAAGCAACATTGCGATTGTTGGAGAAGACCGCGACAGCACTAGAATTGTATTTGCGGAACTTCGGAAAAACTGGCTATCCGGGAAAGATAGAACCGACTGGGGTTCGGGTACCATTAATATTGATTCTGCGGTTACCGGATTCACGCTAGCAAACATTACTGTTCACAATAATTACGGTTCGCTATACGGCGATCACGATCACCAGTTTGCCATCCGCGGGTGGGGTACAAAAATAATTTTTATCAACTGCAATATAATTGCCGATGGCGGAGATACGGTTGCCCTCTGGCATCCGAACGGAATGTATTATCACAATAATTGTTACTTCGAAGGCTGGGTCGATTACGTTTGTCCGCAGGGCTGGTGTTACGTAACCGACAGCAGGTTTTACGGTCACAATTTATCGGCATCGCTCTGGCACAACGGTTCAGAGAATAAAGATCAAAAATTTGTTATCCGCTATTCATTCTTCGACGGTGTTCCCGGATTTCCGCTCGGAAGGCATCACCGTGACGCTCAGTTTTATCTGCTCGATTGCGTCTTCTCCGGAAACATGGCCGATATTCCAATCTACTGGCCTGTCTCGCCGAATGCTAAGACATGGATATGGGGGGCGCGTCATTATTTTTATAACTGCAGCCGTATTGGCGGCGATTATGACTGGTTCGGGGACAATCTTTTTGAAGCTGAGAATCAGCCCGCCCCTGAAACGATCGATGCGAAATGGACATTTGATAATAAATGGGATCCCGAAAATGAAATGACGCCGGTTCTTTCCTTCATATCTTTGCCGGCACCAAGAAACGGCTTGTATAAAATCGACTTGTCAGCAAAATTGAAGTGGCTCCCTTCGCGTAATTCAGTTTCCTTTAATGTGCATTTCTGGAAATCTATTTATCCGCAGGCATTAAAGAGGGGGGAAAAATTAAAAACCGGGACTCATGCACCCGGTGAACCAATTTTTATCAGAAATCAAAATGAGAATTTTTTTGATACTCCAATGCTTGAACCAAACTCCACTTATTACTGGAGAATCGACGAAGTATTAACAGACGGTTCTATTGTAACCGGACCGCTCTGGCATTTTACTACAAAATAATTATGGCACGATTTAAACTTTATATCGAATACGAAGGAACCCGCTATAGCGGGTGGCAAATGCAGAAAAACTCGAAATCCGTTCAGGGTAAACTCTATGAGGCTGCCGGAATTGTTTTTAAAGGGGAGCGGATTGAAATCTACGGTTCGGGACGGACCGACGCCGGCGTTCATGCGCTACGGCAGATTGCTCACCTCGACGTAAAAACAATGCTCGCCCCGGAAATAATCAGGATTAAAATCAATGATGAACTACCGGCGGACATCAATTTGCTTGAGGTAGAAAAAACGGATCCTAAATTCCATGCCCGGTACGATGCGAAAAGCAGAATATATCTCTATCAGGTGGCCAGAAGAAGAACTTCATTCGGCAAGAACTTTGTCTGGTGGATTAAAGATCAACTTAATTTTGAGAAGATGAATAACGCTTCACAATTGTTTGTCGGAATGCACGATTTTGTCTCTTTTGCCGATAAAGACGACGAAGAGAAGTCGACAAAAGTTCTTATCGAAAGCGTTCAGGTGAAAGAAGAGGGAGACTTAATATTGATAAGAATAACCGGATCGCATTTCCTGTGGAAACAGGTCCGGCGAATGGTTGGTGCTCTCGTTGAAGTTGGAAGGGGCAAGCTTACACATAACGACATAAAATATTTTTTAGAACACGCGTCGCCCACTCCGGCAAAATATACAGCTCCTCCGTCCGGGCTCTTTCTGGAAAAAATTATTTATGATGGGGATTCATTTCCCGAAGATTTAAAGTCGACGATAAATATTTCATCGGAAAAAAAGGTGGTGTCTAGAAAAAGCGTTACGGGAAATAAGAGATAACCTCCGGCCGGGGTAATTTATTTTAAATTATTTTTTAACTGATTGTTTCGTATTTAAAAATGCTTGATATAGCATCTTCGTCTTTTGTGCTGCCTTCCCTGATAATGACGCCACTGTGCTTGAACCTTGGTATTGGTTTCCAGTTCGGGATTAGATTCTGCTTTAGAAATGTTGTTGGCAATATAGATTTTGTTGATTTCATACATCATTATTGCGTTAACTCCTTTATCCTGATAATCCGGCCGTACTCCGGTAAGGTACAGATCAACGCGGTCGTTTTTTCTCAATGCTTTTAAAATGTAGAACAATCCGAACGGAAACAATTTTCCCTTTGCTTTCTGAAATGCCTTGGATAACGAGGGCATTGTAATTCCGAATGCAACAACTTCATTCTTTTCATTTACCACAACCGGCACAAATCCCGGCTTTATGAAACCGAAATATTGTTTTACATATAGATCGATCTGCTTTTCGGTTAGCGGAACGAATCCGTAAATATCTTTATACGCATCATTTAGAACGTGGAATATTTCATGGGCGTAAGGTAGAAGATCTTTGGCTTTTTTTACTTCAAGCATTCGGAGACGGTATCTTTCAAGAACTGCTTTTGCAATTCTCTCAACCTTTTCGGGAATTTCTTTCGGGGGAACGAGTTCGTACTCCATCCAATCTATATCTTTTTGATAACCAAGTTTTTCTATGTGGGCCGGGTAATATGGAAAATTATAAATGGTCGCGATTGTCGGAAGCTCTTCAAACCCTTCAATTAACATCCCTTCCGGATCCATGTCGGTAAAGCCGAGCGGTCCGTGAATTGCTTCTGCGTTTTTATTCTTCGCCCACTCCTCCGCTGTTTTAAAAAGTTGAGTTGAAACTTCGCTGTCGTCAATAAACTCTACATAACCGAATCTTGCAATTTTCTTTCCGACTTTTTCATTGTACCGGTTATTAATAATTCCGGCTATTCTGCCTGCAACACGTCCGTCTTTAAATGCAAGCCAGTAGGATGCTTCACAGAAATCGAATGCCGGATTTTTATCGGCATCCAGATTTTTATTTTCATCCATTAAGAGAGGCGGTACCCAGAATTTATTGCTCGAATAGTGTTTATAGGGAAATGTTATGAATTTTTTTAGATCTGATTTCGATTTTACTTCTTTTATTTCGATGCCCATCAGCAGGTTCCGCCCCGGTTTATAATATGAACTTTTTTTATGAATCAAATCAAAGATAATTTTATTTTCCTTCAGAAAGCAACTTAAAAAACCCCGAATAGTTAATTTCAAGCGGGTATCTGCTTTGAATGTTTAAGAAAGAAATTGTTAATTTTTGCCGTGAGTTTAGACAAACAAAAACCAAACAGAACCGCGACCGCCGGTTTTTTAGTAGAATACTGGAAGCCGATTGTTTCCGTAATATTTTGGGGCGCTTCTTTCATTGCCACAAAACAGGCGCTTGAAGAACTCGAGCCGCTGCTTATAATATTTTTAAGACAGGTTCTTGCTATAAGCCTTCTGGCTTCGATCGCCATACATCAGAAAAAAAATTTTTCTGTTAATCTTAAAAATCACGGCCGGATATTCATACTTTCATTAATTGCATCGTTTCATCTATGGATTCAGGTTACCGGGCTTCAATATACTTCCGCTTCCAATACCGGCTGGATTATCGGGATTACCCCGGTCTTTATGGTTCTACTGGGATTTTTATTTTTCAAGGAAAGAATCTCCCCTATTCAGATTTTCGGTATACTGGTGGCATTCGGCGGTCTTCTATTGCTTGTCGGTAAGGGTGATGTTACCTCGATCGATCTGATATCAAACAAAGGTGATTTGCTAGTTCTGATGAGTTCTTTTACATGGAGCGTCTATTCCCTTGTTGGAAAAAGGATTACAATTGAATACTCTCCGATTATGACAATCCTGTTTTTGTTTATAATGATGTCAATAATAGTTGTGCCCTTTGCATTAACCGCGGAGAATATTTCAGCTCTTATTAATCTAACGGCTGCCGGTTGGACTTCTATTTTGTTTCTCGGTCTTTTATGCTCCGGAATTGCATATGTTTTTTGGGCGGAATCACTAAGCCGAATGCCGGCTTCTAAAGTCGGGGCCTTTCTTTATCTGGAGCCTTTCGTCACAGTATTTACCGCGTGGATTTTTTTAAATGAAGAAATAAGTTTATTAACTTTTGTAAGCGGTTTGATAATTATCGGCGGTGTAATTTTAGTAAACAGAAAATAGATTGGCGGGATTGAATGAAAAAAAGAACGATAGTTTTTTTGTTAATCTTAAATCTGCTTTCAGCTCTTTCTCTTTCGGCACAGTCCGAAGAGAACGGATTCGAGGATTTAATTAAAAAATTTTTTAACGATATAAAATTCTCGGGTCAATGGTTCATCTCCTATCAGAGCGGAAGATTCAATAACATAACCGACAACGAATTCCTTCTTAAACGGGGATATATTACTTTCCAGAAAAAGTTCGACGACCGGTTCTCGGCAAGAATTACACAGGATGTGGTGGTTGACCGGGAAGGTGATGGCGAGGGAGACATCGAGATTCGTCTTAAATACGGTTTCCTGCGCTACCAGTTTGAAGGCGGAAGTTTTTTTCATAAGCCTTACCTTGAATTCGGATTGGTCAGCCGTCCCTGGATCGATTTTGAGCAGTCGATCAACCGCTACCGTGTTCAGGGCACTATGTTCCTTGAAAGATACGGATTGCTAAGTTCGGCTGATTACGGAATAGGGTTTGTTTCCCTCCTCGGGGGAGAACTGAGCGAAGAATATCAAAAAAATGTAAGTAACAACTTTCCCGGAAAATACGGAAGTATTGCCGTCGGGATTTATAACGGAGGCGGTTATCACGCTATCGAAAAAAATGAAAACAAAACTTTAGACGGCAGGCTGTCGCTTCGCCCGGTTCCGGATTATCTGCCGGGCCTTCAATTAAGTTTTGCCGGAACTTACGGAAAAGGAAACATTGCTTCCTCCCCGGAACACAGTGTTGCCGCGGGGATAATCTCGTATGAAAGCAGACTTTTTGATGCCACTGCGATTTATTATACGGGTAAAGGATTTGAAGACGGCAGCCGACTCGATCAATCCGGTAAGCCCCCCTCAAATAAAGGATACTCATTTTTTGCCGATTTCAATATACCCGGGACAAAACTAAGTCTGATCGGTCGATACGATTATTTTTCATCCGGGGCGCAAAATATTTTGAGAGAGTCCGAAAGATTTATTGCCGGAATTGCTTATTACTTTTTTGGGGATTCAAAAATTTTAATTGATTACGATCGGATTAAAAAAATACCCGCTTTATCCAGAGATGATTATATCTTCGAGGTAGCCGTTGAATTCAGATATTAATAAATTGATTTAAGACAAATTCGGGAATGTAATGATGAAATTACAAAGTAAGTTTTTCCCTGTTTTAGTTAGTCTCGTTTTGCTAACCTTTTTTCAAAGTTGCGGAGGAAAAGAAGTGAAAGAAGCTGCGGACCTGGTACTTACAAACGGAATTATTGCGACCATGGATGAATCCATTCCGTCTGCGGAAGCAATCGCGATTAAAAACGGAAGCATTTTGTTTGTCGGATCATCCGACGAGGTCGAATATTACACCGGCGATTCAACTGAGGTGATTGATCTCCAAGGAAAATTTGTGATGCCGGGATTTATTGAAAGTCATGCGCATTTTCTGGGACTTGGGAAATCGAAACAAATACTGGATTTGAGGAATGCTAAGAACTGGGATGAAGTTATTGCAATTGTAGCTAAGGCCTGCGAGACGGCAAGGCCCGGTGAATGGATCCTGGGAAGAGGTTGGCACCAGGAAAAATTTGATCCGGTTCCTTTCCCGAACGTTCATGGATATCCCGTTCATGAACAATTAAGCAAAGCTTCTCCGAACAATCCCGTTATGCTTTCCCACGCGAGCGGACACGCAATATTTGCAAACCGGAAAGCAATGGATCTCGCCGGAATTTCCAAATCGACACCAGATCCGGTTGGAGGTACAATTATTCGTGATTCATTGGGGGTTCCCGTTGGGGTTTTTGAAGAAAACGCCGAAAACCTGATCGCTAATCTTTACAACGATTATTTTAACAGCAGAACACCGGCGGAAATACGGAACGATTATATAAGCCAGATCCGTCTTGCCTCGGAAGAATCTCTCCGAAAGGGAATAACGTCTTTTCACGATGCCGGCGAAACTTTCGAACTTATTGATCTTATTAAGGAACAGGCCGATTCTAATAAACTTATGCTTCGGCTTAATATTATGATCGGCGACTCATACGACAATATGAAAGAAAAATTGAACAACTACAAACTGATCGGATATGCAAATAATTTTCTAACCGTCCGTTCAATAAAGCAGTATGTCGACGGGGCGCTCGGTTCCCGCGGCGCATGGATGATTGAGCCGTATACGGATCTGCAAACCCACTCGGGATCCAATGTTACGCCAATTGAAACTCTTAAAAAAGTTTCCGAGCTCGCTATTCAAAACGGTTTTCAAATGCGGATTCACGCCATTGGAGACCGCGGCAACCGCGAGGTTCTAAATATTTATGAAGATGCTTTTTCAAAACATCCGAATAAAAAGGATTTACGCTGGTGCATTGAACACGCGCAGCATCTTTCGGAAGCTGATATTCCGAGATTTGCAGAGCTTGGGGTAATTCCGGCGATGCAGAGCGTTCACTGCACCTCCGATGCAACGTTCGTTCCCGAAAGAATCGGCGATGTCCGCGCTGCCGAGGGCGCTTATGTGTGGAAAAAACTGATAGATAGTGGTGCGCGTATATGCAACGGGACAGATGCGCCCGTTGAAGATGTTGATCCTATAAAATGTTTCTATTCTGCCGTTACAAGAAAATCTTCCGGTGGTGATGAGTTTTATCCGGATCAGAAAATGTCGCGCCTTGAAGCTTTGAAATCATATACGATAAACGGGGCCTTTACATCTTTCGAAGAAAATTTAAAAGGCTCTTTATCTATCGGCAAGCTTGCCGATATTGTTGTGCTTTCGAAAAATCTTCTAACCTGTTCTGATAACGATATTTTGAGTACTGACGTGCTATTCACTATTGTTGGAGGAAAAATTTCATACCGTTCAAATTAATTCTATTTTATCATAACAACACAAAATAAATCGGGGGGATACAAACAATGAATAAATTTCTATTCCTGTCTCTGCTTTATACTTTAACAACATCCGGCCAGACAAAAAATATCGCGATTACAATAGACGACCTTCCTTTAAATCGTATCATTCATTATGACAGGAAGGAATACGGGGATTTAACAGACAGGCTGTTAAATCAGCTTGTCCGGCAGGGAGCCCCTGTTATTGGATTTGTAAATGAGGATAAACTTTATACAGACGGCAGTCCCGATAGCTCCAAGACCGGATTACTAACAAAATGGCTCGATGCCGGATTTGAGCTTGGCAACCATACATACGGTCATCAAAGCGCTAACCGGATTCCGCCGGAAGAATTCATCGAAAATATTAAGCGCGGTGAAATTGTAACGCGAAAGTTGATGAACCAGCGCGGTAAACAACTCCGGTTCTTCAGACACCCGTTTCTTCATACAGGCACTTCCCTTGAAACAAAAAACCGGATTGAATCTTTCCTTAAAGAGAGCGGATACACAGTTGCACCGGTGTCGGTTGATAATTCCGAGTGGATCTTTGCCGCTGCTTATGAAAAAGTCCGGCTCGATAATAATGTAGCTCTTATGAAATATGTGGGCGAAGAATATATCCGCTATATGAAAGAGAAACTCTTATACTGGGAGGAACAGGCACAATCCCTGTTCGGAAGAGATATTTCACACATTCTTCTGATTCATGCAAATTCTCTAAATGCGGATTATTACCATGAGCTTTGCGAAATGATCCGGTCCCTGAATTATAAATTTATCTCCCTGGAGGAAGCTCTTAAAGACCCTGCTTACGAAACCGCCGACAGGTTTATTAAAAATAACGGCATTTCATGGATTCACCGGTGGGCAATTACAGCGGGAAAGAAAAGAGATTTTTTCGGAAACGAACCGACAA